>CAZITS010000029.1:0-16774 GCA_964542185.1 uncultured Pirellulaceae bacterium | reverse complement strand
GTGGCATGGGCGGCATGGGTGGCATGGGTGGCATGGGTGGCATGGGCGGCATGGGCGGCATGATGTAATGCGAAGCTCGCTGCTGTGTCCGTGTCGTTCTGACCATCGGAATTCCTGTAGTTTTGAAACAATTCACATTTAGCTCATAGAGAATGAAGGAAACACATCATGGCGAAGATCAAGGTTCGGCCGCTTGATGATCGGGTCATCGTGGAAACGATGGAGGCAGAAGAAAAGACCGCCGGCGGGATTGTTCTTCCCGACTCAGCCCAGGAAAAGCCGCAACGCGGTAAGGTGGTTGCGGTAGGTCCGGGCAGATTGCTCGACAATGGTGAACGCGGACAGTTGTCTGTTGCTGTGGGCGATGAAGTGATCTACGGCAAGTACGGCGGCATGGATATTGAAGTCAATGGAGAGGAAGTCAAGATTTTGCGTGAGAGCGATATTTTGGCGAAAGTCATTAGCTAGCTGGGATCACTGAGAAGGCAATACCGCCCGGGGTTTTCCCGGTGCGGCGGCGAGACACGTCCTTCAGGGTGTGGCTCTGAGCAGGAGAAATAAACGTGGCAAAGCAACTGCTTTTTGAAGATTCTGCCCGGCAAAAAATGATGCAGGGTGTGGATAAGTTGGCCAACGCGGTGGCTGTGACAATGGGACCGACTGGTCGCAACGTCATCATCGACAAGTCCTTTGGTGGCCCGACCGTAACGAAAGATGGTGTGACGGTCGCCAAGGAAATTGATCTCGAAGATCGTTTCGAGAATATGGGTTCGAAGCTGGTCGTCGAAGTGGCCCAGAAAACCTCCGATCTGGCAGGTGATGGAACGACCACGGCGACTGTTCTGGCCCGCGCGATTTATAAAGAAGGTCTCCGTAATATCGTCGCAGGTAGTAATCCAGCTGCGGTTCGACGTGGCATCGAGAGGGCAGTTGAAGCGGCAGAAGCCCGTCTCCTGGAGATCGGCAAGCCGGTCGCCGATAAGTCAGAAGTGGCTCATGTCGGTGCGATCAGTGCCAATAACGATATGGGCATCGGCGAATTGCTGGCGGATGCATTGCACCACGTTGGCAAGGATGGCGTGATTACCGTTGAAGAGGGCAAGAAGAACGATACCGAAGTCGAGTATGTCGATGGCATGCAGTTCGACAAGGGATTTGTTTCTCCTTATTTCATCAATCGCACTGCCGAAATGGACTGCTTGCTGGAAGACGCTTATATCCTGATCCATGAAAAGAAGATCAGCAATTTGCGAGAGCTGGTCCCTGTACTAGAGCAGGTTGGTCAGACTGGCAAACCGTTGTTGATTATCGCTGAGGATGTGGATGCCGAAGCGTTGACACTACTGGTGGTGAACAAGCTGCGAGGCGTGTTGAATGTCTGTGCGGTGAAGGCACCGGGCTTTGGTGATCGTCGTAAAGCGATGCTGGGTGACATCGGGGTTCTCACTGGCGGCACGATGATCAGCGATGACCTCGGTCTGAAGCTGGAGAATCTCACGCTAGAGCAACTCGGTCGAGCCAAGAAGATCAGTGTCGATAAGAATGCGACCACGATCGTTGAAGGTGCAGGTGCTCGGGATGAGATCGACCACCGGATCGACCAGATTCGCGCGCAGATCGACCAGGTCGATAGCGAATACGACAAGGAAAAATTCCAGGAACGCCTGGCGAAGCTCGCTGGTGGCGTGGCTGTTATCTCGGTGGGTGCTGAGACTGAATCAGAAATGAAGCAGAAGAAAGCACGCGTCGAGGATGCATTGCATGCGACTCGAGCAGCTGTGGAGGAAGGGATTCTTCCCGGTGGTGGGGTCGCCTTGTTACGTTGCCGGGAGGTCGTTGAGAAGAGTCGATCTGGTGCCAAGAAGGATGAAAAAGTTGGTGTGGATATTGTCTTGGGTGCGCTCGACGCGCCATTGAGGCAGATCGCAGACAATTGTGGCATCGACGGTTCTGTCATTGCGGATGAGGTGAACGAAAAGCCTCTGACTGTAGGTTACAACGCGAATGCTGGTGAATATGTCGATATGTACAAGGCGGGCGTGATCGATCCTGTCAAGGTTGTGCGAACGGCATTGGCGAACGCTGCCAGTATCTCGGGTCTGATGTTGACTACGGAAGCATTGGTAACGAACTTCGATCAAGAAGATAAAGAAAAACGTGGCGTTGAAGGCGCAGTTCGCTAGGATTTTGATACCTGGACCGACTGCGGCGATACGACCGCACACGAGTAGTTTCAACTCAGGGCCACTTCGTAGTGAGGTGGCTTTTTTTTTGAATCCTGGCAGTGGACTCAAGCAAATGTGGCGGACACCATCTTGCTTGGGGCGTCGTCGTCGTTCGCAGTGTGAGTCTCCTGCGAGTCTGGTGATACGATCCGCGTAGAGAACGGTTTGGGTCTGATCGGGGCGAGTCACTCCATCGACCTTCAGTTGGGTGGCGATTATGGTTGCCAAGCGAGATTACTACGAAGTACTCGGGGTCGAGCGCAGTGCCGGCGAACGCGAGGTTGCGACCGCCTATCGGAAACTGGCGATCAAGTACCATCCGGACAGCAATGGGGATGATCCCGATGCCGTCGAGCGTTTCAAAGAGGCCGCGGAAGCGTACGAAGTACTGAATGATGCCGAGAAACGCGCGCGCTATGATCAATACGGGCACGCCGGAGTGGCTGGTGCGGCAGGTCAGTACGAGCAGGTAGGAGATATCTTTGAGGCGTTTGGAGATATCCTGGGTACTGGCTTGTTCGGTGATATGCTGGGAGGTCGGCGCGGGCGTCGACAGCGTCGTGGGGCAGATATTCGCTGCGACGTAACGCTTGACCTGGAAGAGGCAGCTGTCAATACCGTCAAAACGGTGACATTTTCTCGCAGTCAAGCATGTGGCACCTGTGACGGCAAGGGGACACGTCCTGGATCATCCCTGGCACGCTGCCGGCGTTGTGGCGGGGAGGGCCAGGTGGCACAGCAGATGGGGTTTGTCCGCGTACAAACGACGTGTCCTTCCTGTGAAGGGAGTGGCATGATGATCGCGGATCCTTGTGACGACTGCGCCGGTGCCGGTCGGGTTGCTGGCAATGTGACGATCGACGTGTCCATCCCCGCTGGAGTTGATGATGAGATGCGCGTACGTATTCCAGGCGAAGGTGAGCCGGGACCTGCGGACGGACCAGCTGGGGATTGTTACTGTTTTGTGAGCGTACGACCGCATAAGCTTTTTCAGCGAGACGGACAACACCTGATCGTGCGCCTACCCATCACCTATACACAGGCCACGCTCGGTGCGAAGGTCGAAGTGCCGACACTTTCCGGTGCGACGGAATTGGCTATTCCCAAAGGGACGCAAGCAGGCGAAGTGTTTCGTTTGCGCAATAACGGAATGCCTGATCCCCGGGGACGCGCTGGTCGTGGTGAATTGCTCGTTCAGACCTATATTGAGGTTCCTAAAAAGTTAGGACGCGAGCAACGCGAGCTATTGCAACAGTTAGCGGAGTTGGAGCGTACGGAAGTCACTCCGGAACGGACGTCGTTTCTGGAAAAACTACGCGATTATCTCACCGGTGGAGATGCGGCCGAGGGGACCGACGCATGAATGAACCGAAATCGTCGCCGCTGGAAGATTCCCAGCCTGAGGATCCGGATGCGGAAGCGAACGCACCGTCGCCGATAGAAGAGCCTGCGGAATCGGCCGCTGCTAGCGATTGCACTGCAAACGAAGTGGCCGATACGGAGAGTGCAGCAGGGGATGAGCAACCTCTTGATTTGCAGGGCCAGCTACAGGAAGCGAATGATCGCGTCCTGCGGATCCAGGCAGAATTAGAGAATTCACGCAAGCGAATGCGGCGTGAAATGGACGAGCAACGCAGATTTGCGGTCTTTCCACTGCTGTCAGATTTGTTGCCGGTTGTTGACAACCTGGGTCGCGCGGTTCAGTCTGCCAACGAAAATCCGGATGCCGAGAGTCTGCTGGCGGGTGTGGAAATGGTGGCTACGCAACTTGCTGCGATTCTGGACCAGCACAAATGTCAGAAAATCTCCGCGGCCGGAGAGCCGTTTGGCCCCAATTTGCACGAGGCAATTGGTCAGCAGCCGAGTTCGGAATGCCCTGAAGGACACGTTGCCCATGTTGCTTTGGAGGGCTATTCCCTTCATGATCGAGTAATTCGCCCTTCGCAAGTCCTGGTCTCTACTGGAACACCGGGACCGCCGGACGAGCCGTCGGAGGGATCGCAAGCGGAGTGATTATCGCTGCTTGCGCGCTAAGCGTTTGGCCCGCTGTTTGTAACTAAAGGAAAAGCTGATGCCGACTTATGACTATGAATGCGATGCATGTGGTCACGCGTTCGAGTTGTTTCAGGGGATCACGGCCCCCGTCAAACGGAAGTGCCCGGAATGTGGGCGATTGAAGTTGCGTCGACTTTTCGGTGCCGGCGCAGCTGTGATGTTCAAGGGCTCTGGTTTTTACGAAACCGATTATCGCAGCGATGCCTACAAGAAGGCTGCAGCGAACGACAAGAAGGCTGCGGAAGCGAAACCGGAGAGTAAGTCTAAATCCGAAGCTACGTCCAAATCGGAGAGCACTTCGAGTGGCGGCAAGTCATCGGCCAAGAAAAAAGCCGACTGAGGCGGCCTGAGCTGGTTCCAGCCAACTGGTCGGATCGTGTCTGTGGTTGGTTGTTGGTGTTCTTTTCCGGGTGCGGGTGACCGGGTGCGGGTGACACTGTCCTCGGACGGGTCGTCGTGCTGGCTGCGTCGCGTCTGGGTGTCCGTCCTCGCCGGCACACGGAAGCCGCTTCGGAAAGCCGGGACCTTGTCGGCTACTCCGCAATGGACAGATCGGCGACGCTGCTGCAGGGCGTTGCTCCCGTTGCGCCGCGGAGCTGGGCAAGCGGCCATGCCGCTTGTGATGCCTGGGCGTGTGGAGTGGCATGCACCTGTATTTCTTCTCGAGTGGCCCCGGTTGTTTTCAGGACGACGTTACTGGTTGCGTCAAGCGGGACGGCACCTGATGACGATGGTGGGGGCTCGCTGGGATTCCACAGATCCCGCCGATTGAAGAAGACAATGAGGGCGCCCAGTAGAATGACGATCAGCATCATTGCCAGCAGCAGAGGCCAGGGAGAGGGGCGGCGCGTGCGTGGGGGTAGTGCCGTACGTACCAGGGGAAGCGGTGGCGCCTCAGGAGACGCTGCTGGATTGCCAGGGGCCGCAGGCGTGCCCTGGTTAGCCCGTGGAGCGTCGTGTGGGAGCGTCGTGGGACTGGCAGCCTCGGACGGCGTCGTGGGGCTCGGCTGAAGTTGACTGTCGTAGGCTTTGCGACGGTCTGGGTGGAGCAGGCAGATTTTGGCGGCAGCAACCTCGTTGAGCAGACGCTGTGCCAACCCGACGTAATCACCGGATTGGAATGTCCGGAGATATGACATCTGTCGGTTGGCCGCATTCTCGATCACTTCTGGATCTGTTTCGAACCGAGCAATGCCCAGCAGGCGATAGTGATCGGCGGGCTGCTCGGAAAGTGGAATTCCCAACCAGATTCGATAGGGATCGAAAGAATCGTCCATCCACAGGGCTCTGGGAATCGTGAACAGTAAGACTGAAGCAGAATTATTTCGCAGAACGTGCTGGCTGGCAAGGAGCGTAGAGCAGCGGCGTTTTTTTCCAAGCCTATTGAGTGTACGTCACACTCACTGAGACTACTGTTACAATACTCGCCATTACATTATGACGCGAGTTGGATTTCCTTTCCTGAACTTCTGATTGAGATCGTCCTGAGTGAACCTGAACGGCACCTACATCGACGACACGTTTGCGGAAGCGTTCCGCATGCAGTACGCACGACTTGTGGTTCCGGCGCGCGACCGTTTCTGGTTGGAAGCTGCGATTCGTGAATGTACGGGTTACAGTTCCTCGGTAATCGCTTGCGATGCAGAGTGTGGCTTGGAGAACTGGCTCGACCCGCCCTGTACGCCGGACGGGCGTTTTGGTGCCGCAGTTCTGGTTTTTGGATTTGACCAAGAACGTCTTGCCAAAGCCGTTGCCAACCGGGTCGGGCAGTGTGTGATGACGTGTCCTTCGACGGCGGTTTTTGATGGGCTCTCTGAGGCAAAGACCCGACTGCCACTCGGTAAGCACCTTCGTTTCTTTGGTGACGGGTTCCAGAAAAGCAAACTTGTTGGTACCGACAGGTATTGGCGAATTCCGGTTATGGATGGTGAATTCACAGTCGTGGAAAATGTGGGAATGGCTCCAGGGGTAGCGGGTGGGAATTTTATTCTCCAATCGTCCGATCAGGAGCGAGCGCTGTCTGCAGCGCGTTTTGCAGTGGAAGCGATTGATGCGATGCCTGGCGTGATTACACCTTTCCCGGGTGGTGTCGCTCGTAGTGGCAGTAAAGTCGGTTCTCGGTATCCTGCCCTGGTTGCGTCGACGGCAGATGCATTCTGTCCGACATTGCGGGGACGCGTGACTTCTCGTTTGCACGAGGATGCGAATTGCGCGTATGAAGTTGTGATTGACGGCGTTGATGAGCAGGCCGTGCATGCCGCGATGCATTGCGGCATGCTCGCAGCCAGCGAGTCGAACGTGCTGGCCATCAGCGCGGGCAACTATGGCGGCAAGCTAGGGAAGTTTCATTTCCACTTGCGATCTGTCTTGGGCGATCCGAGTGATACCTGAAGAAATTGCGCCAGAGTTTTTCTGACGGTTTACGGAACGTTGCCACGCTGGGATCGATTGCCATGAAGATCTTGTTGACCAATGACGATGGAATCGACGCGCCTGGATTGGCCGCTCTTTGTGACGCCGTCTCCGACCTGGGAGAGATCCGTGTGGTGGCGCCGGAAGCCCCGCATTCCGGTTGCAGCCATCACGCAACGACCGAGAGGCCCCTGCACCTGAGGGAAGTTGGGGCTCAACGATTCGCGGTTGATGGTACACCAGTCGATTGCGTGCGTTTGGGATTGAGCCAGGTGCTAGTGGACGCCGACTGGGTATTGGCAGGTATTAACTGGGGCGGGAATTTAGGAGTGGATGTATTGATGTCAGGGACTGTCGCAGCTGCGCGTGAGGCAACGCTGTTGGGCATTCCTGCAATCGCGCTCTCTCAGTATTGTCGCCGCCCGGAAATTGACTGGAAGTCTGCCGCCAGCTGGGCACGGAAGGTGGTGGATACGTTGCACCGACGTGAATTGGGTCTCAGGGAGTTCTGGAATGTGAATTTCCCGGATTTGTCGGTGGCAGGGCAGGCTGAGGGAATTCTTGCGAAACCACCGGAACGAGATTGCCCGCTTGAGTTGGGGCCCTTGCCGATCCGGTTTGAACCGGCGGCGGACGGTTGGCAGTATCGTTGTGATTATCATGGTCGCCCGCATGCCCCTGGTTCTGACGTGGCTCGCTGCTTTGCTGGCGAAATTTCCGTCAGCCGAGTCTCAATCTGGTAACGTTCGGGCCGTGATGCCTGAGTATGCAAGCGCGGCCGGCAGCGCCGGTATGGCGCTGTGAGAAACCGCGCCAGCCTACTTTATTCGGGAATTCTATTCGCACAGAATTAAAGGACTACGTCGTTCGTTTGTCTCCCAGTGCAGAAAGTATGTCATGACCTTAGCGGCTTACGATTTAAATCTCATTAAGCATATTCGTGGTGTGGATCATCCCGAGTCGATTGGGATTGGTCCAGCTGGTGAGGCATATACGACTGGAACCGGTTGTCAGGTCTATCGCCTCGATCTTGAAAAGAACGAGGCGGAACAGTTTGCCACGACCGAGGCACGGTGTTTGGGATCGGCGATTGATGGGGCGGGTAATCTCTATTTGGCGCACACCGCAGGTGATGTCTTGCTGGTCACGCCTGACGGTGTGATCAGTCAATACGCTACGGGGCCCGCTGGAGAGCCCTTTATGTGTACGAATTACCCTGCCTTTGACCGTGCTGGGAATCTCTATGTGTCGGATAGTGGAGACTGGTCTGAGACAGTCAATGGCCGCATCTGTCGCATCCCCCCTGGGGGCGGGCAGGCGGAGCTCTGGTATCCCGATCCGGTCGATACACCCAATGCGATTGCGCTCGATGGCGAAGAGCGATTCCTGTATTTCGTGGAGACGTTTGGCAGTGCCATCGCACGCATTGAGATCAATCGCGACGGGAGTGCCGGTCGGTTTGAACGGATGGTGCACATGCCGAGGCACATTCCAGATGGTATCGCCTTTGACGAACAGGGACGTCTCTGGATCGCCTGTCATCGTCCGGATGCGATTTATGTCTTTGATTTGGCCAGCCGCAGGCTGGAACTATTTGCGGAAGATTGGCGCGGGGAGCAGTTGCGTGGCCCAACAGACGTCGCTTTTGCGGGGCCTCAGCGAGATGTGTTACTGGCGGCTTCGCTGGACAACCTGGTTGTCCATCGTTTCGATGATATTGGCACACGTGGTCTGCCGTTGAACCACCCCGCCTTCGCCTGAAGCCACTGCAAATCGTGCGCGACAGAGCACTGTGCGGCAACCATGTGCGACGCAGCGTGAAGTTGTCTGCGTATGGACTGCTAGCACTTGCGTGCTTGCACAGGATGTTGCGCTTTTCTTTTACACAACCCCAAAATCATGGGGAGGTGTTGCTCGATTCTTGCGCGCACTTAAACTCACCCTCGACTTGCACTTCCACCAAGGATTGAGAGCAGAGTGCGAAAGGAGGCCCACTGCTCACAACTTCGTTGTTGAACAATCGGTATGTAGCAAACGCGTCCTGCGTGACCGTTTCTGACCGCTTTGCCTCGTCCGCTGACGATCCAACGGATCGGCCGCATCGGGTGTAACAACCGTCGGAAATGTGTGGCGCAACGCAACCTGTAACTTGGTGTTCGTGTGTCCTCTTGGGCGTGATGTCGTAACTCTGTTGTTGGAGTATCACGCTCGAAGTTTTGAAAGGGAATTTCAAATGTCGTGGAAACCAGTCATCGGTTTGAATGCGGATTTTCGTACGGTCAATAACGACGCGCCGGCTTACTCGGTGTTAGCTGCCGGATATTACGATGAGATCTTGAAGGCAGGGGGTATCCCGTTAATAGTTCCACCGCTCACGGAACGTGATGACCTGGATGCGGTGTTGGACAAATTGGACGGGTTCCTGTTGATCGGTGGCCACGATCTTGATCCGCGCCGTGACGGTTTTCGTTTACATCCGACGGTACGAGTGATGGCAGATCGCCGAGAGACATTTGACCGGCAATTGATGCGCGTTATCGGGGAACGCCGGATTCCCGTAATGGGTATTGGGGCCGGCATGCAGTTGCTGAATCTCGACCAGGGGGGCAGCCTGTTTCTGCACATTTCCGAGGATTTGCCCGATGCACTCCCCCACAAGGATTTACAGGATCGCGGCCATCGACATGGGCTGGAAGTCGTTCCTGGTTCATTGATGGAGCGGGTTTACGGCGACGGCGAAGTCCGAGTCAACAGTATGCACCACATGGCCATTGATGACGTGGCTCCAGGTTTTGCCGTCACGGCCCACGCACCTGATGGAGTGGTGGAAGCAATCGAAGGCGTGATGGAAGATTGGTTTGCCATCGGCACGCAGTTCCATCCCGAAGCGGATTCGGCGTCTGCAATAGACTCGCGGATCTTTGAGGAATTTATTACAGGCGTGCGCGAATCGAATACTGCCTTGCGTCTGGCTGCTTGAGACGGATGCGGCCTGTTAGAGAGAGTCAGCGTGGCGCGATTGAGTGCAGGAAGAGGTCTGTCTGTCCGTCGCGTTGACTAACCGATACGAGATGTTGGCCGTCAGGGTGCCAGGCGGGGTAGTCGTCCCGTTCTGGATTATGCGTAACCCGGGTCAGCCCGTTTCCGTCACGACCAATAAGGTAGATTTCGTAGTTTCTGTGTCGCGTACTGACGAAAGCGATTTGTGTTCCGTCAGGTGACCAGTTGGGACGAACGTCCATCGATGCATTGGTCGTTAAACGGCGGGTTGTCTTTTGGGCGAGGTCCAATGTGAATAGGTCATAGTTGCCCAGGCGACTTGAGCCGAAAGCGACCTGACGTCCATTGGGAGAAACGCTAGGCCAGTTATTGCGTCCCTCGGTTTGGGTCAAGGTGCGTTCTTTTCCACCGGACAGCGGGTAGATGCGGAGCTGCCCAGAGGAAGCGTAAAGAAGGTGTTGGCCATCCGGGGTCAGTGCCGCATGCCAGATTACAGCGGCGGTCGGTTTGACAACCAAAGGTTGGGGCATGCCAACTCGACGGACTTGGACTGTCAGGCGGTCGTTGCCGGTCATTTGCAGATAGGCAAACGTCGCTTCGTCTCGGGAGTAAACGGGGCGAAATTCTGGCAGAGGTGAGTCGGGATGAAGACGCTCTGTATGTCCATCGGAGAGCCGCAGGCGGTATAGCACGAGTCGCGGTTTGCTGTGTTGGACTGCGTAGATAATTTCTCGACCCTGGTTCACAAAGACCGGGTCTCGTTTCAGACGCCCATCGAAAGTTAATTGTCGGGGCGGATTGTCGCCCCGGGCCATTGCTGGGGTGGTAGCTGTGGTCAGCAAAGCCAGGAGAACATAGAGAATTCGACAGGAAACAGTCCGGTAGCAGGCAGGTGGTGGACGGTGGCAGACGCGTTGCGGGGCGTTTCCTCGTTCAGGCACAAAGGCCGCCGCGGATTCTGTGAGGGAGGGTCTGGTTTCGGAAGACTGCCATGCACCACGCAGCGTGCTCGCAGGGTGATCCCTGGATCCCGACAAAAATGCGAGAATCGCGATCATACGAGCCCTTCAATGGCCTGTGCGTTGGGCAGCACGTTCAAGGCTGCTCGTTGCGCTGAGGTAATTCCCGCGCGCTCGAGCAATGTGGCACCGACGCGATCGGGCCCAATGCCACCTGTTACAGGGTCGTAGCCTCGAGCGTCGCTACTGCCGACGACACGTCCTGGTTGGATTCCCCCGCCTGCCCAGAGCGAGCTATAACACCGGGCCCAGTGATCACGGCCACCATTGTCGGAGATCTTGGGCGTCCGTCCGAACTCACCCATGGCCAACACCAGCGTATCTGCCAGGAGTCCTCGCTCAGAAAGGTCGTCGAGCAGGGCAGACAGTGCGCGATCCAGAATTGGCGCGTGGCGATCTGCGAGGTGTTCAAAATTCAGCCAATGCGTGTCCCAGCCAAAATCGGTACGCCCGTCGTAAATGTTTTCAACCCACTTGCTCCAATTGACCTGGATGTAGGGGACGCCTGTTTCGACCAGGCGGCGCGCCAGCAGACAGCTTTGGCCAAACTGCGATCGCCCGTAGCTGGCACGTACCCGAGCGGGTTCCGCAGACAGATCAAAGGCGCGTCTGCCTGCAGCAGATGCAAGCAGACGAAAAGCCTTCTGATGCTGTGCAGTCCACTGCTCTGGTCTGGATTGTTCACCGCTTTGAGTCAGCTGATCGAGTTCACGCAACAGGCGTCGGCGGTCGTCAAGCCGCGCCAAGCTCAATCCTTCAAGTAGTTTTAGGGTGGGTAGATAGACCTCACCGCGATCATTGCACTGGACCGGGAATGGGTCGTAGGAATTTCCCCAGCGTCCGCCGCCATACCCTTTTAGTGGCCCAATCGCGGTTCTCAGCTTGCCGGGCGTGACGGCCACAAAGGGTGGCAATTCGCCAGCGGCAGGATGAACCCTCTGAATAACGGAGCCAAAATTGGGCGCGTAGTCGTTATCGCCATTGCGCCCTTCGCTTCCGGTCAAAGCAATTGAACCGGCGACACGGTGCACATTGGTGAGGTTGGTATTGGTACGGACTACGGAAAAACGTTGTGACCGGCTTGCCAGCAACGGTAGCAATTCGGTGAACTGCAAACCGGGAGTCTGCGTTGCAATCGGGCTGAAAGGCCCGCGTATTTCGACTGGGGCACGCGGTTTGGGGTCAAAGGTGTCGAGGTGACTGGGGCCTCCCCACAGCCACAGCAGGATCACCGATTTCGCCCTGTTTTCTCCAGCCAGAGTTGGCGATTGAAGCAACCCAGTGAAGGGTGTCGCGAATGATGCTCGAAGCAACGATCGACGGGTGATCCTCCCGCCGTACCCGGTCCGAAACCCGCCGATTTCGATCATTTGCCTGCTCGTTGGTTGTTGGCTTCGTCTCACACGATCATACTCCACAGCGGTTGATAGAATCAAACAACCTGGGGCGTTTCGTCCCGCCTGCCGGAGGCCGGCAACCATTGGCTGTTGTTTCGGTGACGGTGGGCTCTGTCTGGCTGTCCGGCCAATTTGAAGCCTCCAACGGTGTTCTCCTATGCGTCCCACATTGTCACAAGTTTGCTCACTGAATTCTCCTCTGGAGCGGGATGTCGAAGACTATGCCGCCGGCAAGTGCGACAGCCTGGAGCTCTGGCTTACCAAAGTCGAAGCCTATCTCGAAACGGCGTCAGTACCTGCGCTGCAGCGGTTGCTGCAAGAACACGGGATGAACGCCCCTGTGGCGAGTTTTCACGGTGGTTTGTTGACGAGTCAGGGGGATGCCAGACGCGCTGCCTGGGAGTTGTTTGCCGAACGGTTGCAGCTTTGCCAGCTCCTTGAAGTAGAGACGCTGGTGGTGGCCTGTGATGTTCCCCATCCGCTGACGGCAACAGATCTGGAGCGGGTGCGGCATTCGCTACTGGAAGCGGCGCAGTTGGCAGGTCCGTTAGGAGTCAGGCTTGCTTTGGAACCGCAGGCGGGTGCTGCAATTGGTAACAATCTACAGACTGCGGTGGCGTTATTGGAAGAAGTTGGCAGCCCGCATTTGGGAATTTGCCTTGACGCGTTTCACTATTACGTGGGACCGAGTAAAGAAGCCGATTTAAGTTATTTGACGCCGGAGAACCTGTTTCACGTTCAATTGGCCGACATTGGCGACCAGGCCCGTGAGCTGGCATCGGATCGTGATCGGATCTTGCCAGGTGATGGAATCGTTGATTTGCAGCCGGTTCTTCACCGTCTCGTTGAACTCAAATACAGTGGCTGCGTTTCGATTGAGTTGATGAATCCACAGCTTGCGCAGATTCCAGCGTTGCAGTTTGGTGAGATCGCGTTGACCGCGCTCCGCAAGTTGTTAGGGCTGGCGTCGCCCTGAAGTCGCGGCGTGATTTAGTGCAGGTGAGGTGCAGCGTTGTTCAACCTGGATCATAAGGTCTCCGAGCTGCCAGGATGGCCTCGTGTCGGTTCGCTTCCAGCCAGCCTTCGCGGTAATGGAGAATTTCCAGATCCGGTACCAGATCGGGAAGTTCGTTCGGCCGCAAAAGAAATCGAGCCGAGGGTTTAGGGTGTCGCTCCAGGTTCGTGAGCGTCGGTTGCAGGCAGATCAGGATTCCCCCCGGCCTTAATTGCTCCGGGTAGAGCGGAAACAACGAACGCTGCAGGTAATGTGAGGAGAGCAGCAGATCCCAAGGGCCGGCGGGGAACGCAGCTTCTTCAAGATCGAGTTGGAGAGTGGTCAGCGAGACGCCCGCGTCGTCGGCACGTTGCTGTGCAATCTCCAAACCAGCCTGGGCGACGTCGACCAGAGTTGACTGAAGGCCTCGCTGAGCCAGCCAAATCGCATGACGTCCTGCTCCGCCTGCGATATCAAGTGCGCGGCCTGTTTTCGGAAGGTGTGGCGCCAACGCGGTAATCAAGGACGAGGGTTGCGTTGCCGGACCGCGTGATACAAGGTATTTGTGGTCCCACTTTTCACGGTCCGATTCAGGCATCGTTGTGCACGTCTTGTTGTCAGGGAAGACGTCAATTGTTGTCAGGAAAAACGCAATACCTCGATCCCCGGATGTTGCCGAATGGTCGGACTCGTCAGGGAGCGTAATTACGCAACGCAATACAGCGTAACCCAACCCGCGTGGATGTAAATCAGACGTGGCGGCGGAGGCAGTATTCCAGGAGCTATTTCGAGACACCTTTTATTGTTATGCTTGAGATACTGGCACGGTAAGACCTGATTTGCGTCCACCCTGATGAAAGAGATGTTCGGTCAACATGTGTCGACGTGCGATTTGTTGTTGCGGCTTGATCGTGACTGTCCTCGTGGCGGGACAGGCATCTGGTTTTCAAACGCTCCGGCCTGGGCGTCTTCCTAAGGACCTGCGAGCCCGCTTGATCCCCGGTCTGCAAGCGATTTTCCAGTCGCTGGACCAGCGGCAAACGCAGCGCGATGATGCGCGTATCGATCGCCTTCCCGCGCTTGCCGTGGCCCCCGGCGAAACGCCGGCGGCGCTGCTCTCACCGGGGCCGTTTACGGTGGAGTGGTCAGGGTATCTCAAGTTGCGACTCAAAGGTACCTATCAGTTCTTCTTGTCTGGGCGCGGTCAGGTCTCGATGGAGATTAACGGTGTGCGTATCTGGGAGGAGGCGACTGGGGACCTGGGACGTTTGCCGCCGCAGCAGGCTGATCTGTTGCGAGGTTACAACCGTTTGCGGATCCGTTATCGGAGCTTGGAGACCGGAGCAGCACAATTGCGAGTTGACTGGTCGGGCAGCGATTTTGCCCGCGAACCGATAACGCCGCAACGGCTGCTTTGTGATAGCGCAACGCCTGTATTAGAGCAGGGTCAGCAGGTTCGCCGAGGGCGGTTTCTGGCTGCCCGTTTCCACTGTTTCGATTGTCATGAAGGGCTGCAGAGGCATGAGGCAGGCAGGATGCCGGAGTTGAATCGTCGCGCTCCCGATCTGTTGGCAGGAGCTGGGCGACTTCGTGCCGACTGGATTGTGGATTGGATCCTGGACCCCCGGCGATTACGAAATCGAAGCACCATGCCACGACTGTTGCACGGCTTCCCAGCTGAATCGGCCGAGCGTCAGGCAGTTGACCTGGTCGCGTATTTGTTGGCGCAGAATCCGCGAAAGGCAACAGATAAGGATGTGGGGGCGGGCTCCGTCGAACGTGGCGAAGCGCTCTTTGAAGACCGTGGTTGCATTGGTTGCCATCGATTTACTCCGCCCGGTGAGTCCGATGAGTGGGATCGGCTGTCTTTGCATTTTGTGGCAGCGAAATTTCATGCGGGGACGCTGGCGCGATTTCTGGTCGACCCGGAACAACATTACGCCTGGACGGCGATGCCGAACCTGGGTTTGACGTTAATGGAGGCAGCCGATCTGGAAATGTTTCTGAGGGAGAACTCGAAGGGGCGTGTTGCCGTGCGTGCCGCCGGAGTGGCAGCCCGCGGCGAAAAGCTCTTTACGAGTTTGGGATGTCAGCAATGCCATCTCACGGCACTTCAGACGCGTCCTCCCGCGGTAGCTCGCGTATTGTGGAAAGGGCAAGGGACAGCGGTGAAGGCAGGGTGTCTTTTGCCCGATGTTTCGGCTACCGGGGTCCCTGCATTTGCGTTAGATGAGGCGGGGCGTGTGGCGATTGCGACCGCGTTACAAGTGGGACCACAGGCGTGGCGGCGCGGCGTCGCGGGTGAGTTTGCTCAACGGCAAGTTCAGTATTTGCGTTGTACTACCTGTCATCAGTTGGATGGCGAGCAGTCTACCTTGGGTTACATCCTTGATGAAGAGGCGGTGGGCGGGCATCCACCCGAAGCAATTCCGGACTTGACCTGGGTGGGGGAGAAGTTGCGCAGTGATTGGACTCGCCGTCTACTGGCTGGCCAACTCGGTTACCGGGCACGTGAGCATTTAAGGATTCAAATGCCGGCTTTTGTGTCGCGCGCGAAGTGGTTGTCTCGAGGACTGGCAGTGCAGCATGGCTACGGGCCGGAGCCTGCTTTGCGCATCGAGGTAGATCCTCGCAAGGCGGCTGTTGGAGCGCAGTTGGCAGCAATGGACACTGGAATGTCGTGTCATCGTTGCCATCCGATTGCGGATCGACAGCCACAGGCACCGTTTGACGCACGCAGTACGAACCTGGTACACGTCGCGCAGCGACTGAGACGCTCGTACTATCGGCGCTGGATGCTCAATCCACAGCGCATCGATCCTGCCACCAAGATGCTGCGGTTTGCTCCCGATGGGAAGCAGACCAGTTTACGGCAGTACTACGAAGGTGATGCAATTCGTCAGTTTGACGCACTTTGGCATTACTTGCAGTCTTTGCATCAGCCTGTGGGCAAGGATGCCGCCAGTCCCTG
The DNA here is from genome assembly GCA_964542185.1 of uncultured Pirellulaceae bacterium. Classification (GTDB taxonomy): domain Bacteria; phylum Planctomycetota; class Planctomycetia; order Pirellulales; family Pirellulaceae; genus UBA9264. The sequence continues at coordinate 701 of CAZITS010000029.1, read as the reverse complement.
AGGTTCGCCGTGCACCGACCGATTCAGTCTGCTGGCGATGGGGTATCCGTGATGGGTGGGCGCAGCAGGCGATCGACAGCAGGGGGTGCCGGGCGCGCGTCGGCTTGAACTGACACATGTGCCAGAAGTCGGCGGACGAGTTCGTCGGTAGTGATTCCTTCAGCGTCGGCGTGGAAATTTGTTTTGATGCGATGGCGAAGTACCGGTGCGGCGACGGAGCGGATATCGTCGATGCCGACGTGCATGCGCCCTTGAATGACTGCCCGTGACTTGGCACCCAGTACAAGATATTGACTGGCTCTGGGGCCGGCACCCCAGAGCGTGAATTCCTTGATGAAATCCGGGGCATCGGTGGATTGGGGGCGGCTAGAACGCGCCAATCGCAACGCGTAACGTGCGATATGATCGGCGATCGGGATACGGCGAATGACTGAGGTCAAGCGAATCAATTGGTCGGCGCCGAGGAGAGGTGTGATTGAGGACTCCGCGTCCGAAGTGGTGCGTTTAACGATCTCCAGTTCGTCGTCTTCATCAGGATACTCGACCCAGACTTGCAACATGAATCGGTCCAGCTGTGCTTCGGGAAGCGGGTAAGTCCCTTCCTGTTCGATTGGATTTTGAGTTGCCAGTACAAAGAACGGTGCGGGGAGTGAGTGGGTTTCGCCACCGACAGTGACGCCCTGTTCTTGCATTGCTTCGAG
>CAZITS010000028.1:1186-16996 GCA_964542185.1 uncultured Pirellulaceae bacterium | reverse complement strand
GAGGCGAGGGACCACGCGAAAAACAAGGCCGCGCCGTGACAGCTTCGCCTCGAAGACATCAATCGCCTGCCGTATCCTCCGCTTGGACACGACGCGGTATTACCAACATACCACCGTCAGTCGACCTCGCAAAAGCCCACGTGAAAGACCGACGGATTCAGATCCCGCGCCGCTGGGCACGGCAGGACAGAATCACCCTACGCCAATTGACGTGCCAGGGTCCGAGATGCAAAATCCCCCTAAGTGTACTCCCCGGACATCCACACCATGGCAGCTCTTACGACGCCAACCATCCTGTATACACGCCACAACTGCCCTCTCTGTGACGAAGCCCATCGCATTCTGATGGAATTCGGACTGAGGCCCCAGTTGATCGATATCGATCAGGATGTTCAATGGCAAGAACGTTACACCAATTGCGTACCGGTAGTCTGGATCGATGGTAAAGAACGGTTTCGGGGACGCGTCAATCGAGTTCTGCTTCAACGACTGCTCCTGCGGCGCAGCAACCAGGCGCGCCAACCATCCATTTCCCCAGAAATTCGCGAGGACGAAAAGCCATGACGATCAGACCGCAGACCGGCACAGGTCTTTCCCGACGACGTGTGGTGAGAAGAATGCCGCTTTACGCTGCAGCGGCAACCTCGTGGATGCCGTTACGCACCCTGTTTCGGCTGCGCCGCCCGTTCGCTGTCGCTCCACTCCTGCTGTGGGTAGTGGCCGGTTGTACCCCCTCCAACGTTCCCCCTGCCGTGACCGAAGAGACGGCAACAACCGCACCCAGTGCCAACCTTGAATCAGGTGCCCAGAAGAAATCCGTCGCCAAGGCCAAAAGCGAACCACAGGCGACGCTCCCGCCGGTAACGGAATCCCCCCGCCTGCTCTCCGACGAAGACCTCGCGGATGGCTGGCTATCGCTCTTTGACGGAGAGACGCTGTTTGGCTGGTCAGCCCATAGCGAGGTGAATTGGCGCGTCGAGCAAGGCGCCATTATTGCCGACGAAGGTGCGGTCGGCCTGCTCTGCACGACAACTCAGTTTGCCGACTTCCAGTTGCGAGTCGACTTTCTTCCAGAAGCCAAGACCAACAGTGGTGTCTTCCTGCGTACCGCGCCAGTCATCACAAAAGACGACGTGACCACTGAATGCTATGAATTGAACATCGCGCCAGCCGACAACCCGTTTCCGACAGGCAGTCTGGTAGGCCGACAAAAAATCGAAGGCGATTTCCACCGTGCCCAGTGGCAAACGTTTCTCGTCACCGCCCGAGGCGATCAGGTTGACATCCAGCTTGACGGCAAACAGATCCTCAGTTACACGGACAAGAATCCGATTCAACGCGGTCGCATCGGGCTGCAGTTCAACTCAGGGCGTATCGCCTTTCGCAACGTCCAAATCAAACCGCTCGGATTACAGGCACTTTTTAATGGAAAAGACCTCGCGGGTTGGAAAGAATACCCGGACATGGCGACTCGATTCTCTGTATCCAACGAGGGTGTCCTGACAGCCCGCAACCAAGGCGAAGGGCGTGGGCAATTGGAAACCGAACAGACATACGGCGACTTCGTCCTGCAACTCGAAGCGATGACCCATGCACCGCATTTGAATTCAGGAATTTTCTTCCGTTGTATCCCGGGAGAAGTCATGAACGGTTATGAGAGCCAAATCCACTTCGGGTTCGAGGCGGGAAACCGCCGCCAACCGGTCGATTGCGGCACTGGCGGTATCTTTCGTCGTCAGAACGCCCGTCTGGTCGTGGGTGACGACGAGACCTGGGTCCATCAGACGCTCATTGCCGATGGACCGCATATGGCCGCCTGGGTCAACGGCTATCCGTTCAGTGACTGGACGGACGAGCGAGCGCCGGACCCCAACCCGCGACGCGGGAAACGGTTGGAACCTGGCACGCTCATGTTACAGGGCCACGACGCGACGACCCATCTTTCCTTCCGCAACCTCAAAATCATGGAAATCCCGAAACGCTAAAAGCGGATCGCCTGACCGGTCTGGGCGTCTGACAGTTGAGGGACTACAATCCGCGCCGCTCGCCTACACAAGCCCGTCGAGGCATCTCTGATGACACCTGCACAACGGGTGCCCGGGTGCAGCGGCCAGAGTCTGGATTCCATCCGCGACCGATCGGACGCCAGACATTATTACCGAAATTGAGGAGAGGAAATCGGACACTATGAATGCCCCGGAATCGGATCGCTCACTGAATTTTGTCGAACAAATTGTCCAGGCAGACCAGGAAACCAACAAGTGGGATGGTCGCGTCCATACACGTTTCCCACCTGAACCCAACGGTTATCTCCACATCGGTCACGCCAAATCCATTTGCCTCAACTTTGGCATCGCAGAGAAGTTCGGTGGATCCTGCAACCTGCGTTTCGACGACACCAATCCGACCAAAGAAGAAGTCGAATTCGTCGAATCGATCAAAGAAGACATTCGCTGGCTAGGCTTTGACTGGAAAGATCGCGAGTACTTTGCCTCAGATTACTTTGAACAGCTCTATCAGTGGGCCTGCCAATTGATTAGCGAAGGGCTGGCCTTCGTATGCGAACTAACTCCGGATGAGATGCGTTCGCATCGTGGAACGCTGACTGAACCCGGTATTGCCAGCCCGTACCGCGACCGGCCCGCCGAGGAAAATCAGGAACTCTTTACCCGCATGCGTGCAGGCGAGTTCCCTGACGGAAGCCGTACGCTGCGAGCCAAGATCGACATGGCGAACCCCAACCTCAATTTACGGGATCCGGTGATGTACCGGATTCTGCACACCGAACATCACCGCACAGGCAATCAATGGTGCATTTATCCCACTTATGATTTTACTCACGGACAATCCGATTCGATCGAAAACATCACGCACTCGATCTGCACACTCGAATTCGAAAACCATCGTCCGCTCTATGACTGGTACTGCCAGTCACTGAAGATCTACCACCCGCAGCAAATTGAGTTTGCCCGGCTGAACCTCACCTATACCGTCTTGAGTAAACGTCGCCTCCTGGAGCTTGTTGCCCAGGATCACGTTTCTGGATGGGACGATCCTCGCATGCCTACTCTCAGCGGATTGCGGCGGCGTGGCTTCACCGCCAATTCAATACGACAATTCTGCGATACGATCGGCATTGCCAAAGCGACCAGCACCATCGACGTCGGTTTACTGGAAAACAGCGTACGCGAAGATCTGAACAAGACCGCATCTCGGGTCATGGCGGTACAAAAACCACTCAAGCTGGTACTGATCGACTACCCTGAAGATCAGGTCGAAATGCTTCAAGCGGTCAACAACCCGGAAGATCCCGAAGCGGGATCGAGAGACGTGCCTCTGTCGCGTGAGCTCTATATCGAGCGTGACGACTTCCATGAAAATCCACCTGGCAAATTCTTCCGTCTCAAGCCGGGTGGTGAGGTCCGCTTGCGGTACGCATACATCATCCGTTGTGAAAAAGTGATCAAGGATGACGATGGAAATATTGTCGAACTCCATTGCAGTCATGATGCCGACAGCCGCAGTGGCATGCCTGGTGCAAGACGGAGAGTCAAAGGCACGCTCCACTGGGTTTCGGCAAACCACTGCCTGCAAGCAGAAGTACGTCTTTACGACCGTCTGTTCCTGAAAGAAGATCCCAGCGACGTAGCAGAGGGTGAAAATTACCTCGAAAACCTTAACCCCGAGTCACTACAAACACTGACCGACTGTCGGATCGAACCAAGCCTGGCAGAGGCCGAGTCCGGCGATCGGTTCCAGTTCGAACGACTGGGATACTATTGTGTGGATCGTGACTCACAGCCGGGACGTCTTGTTCTGAACCGCACCGTCTCGCTACGTGATAGCTGGGCTAAACTCCAAAAAACGCAGCGACAAGGGAAAAAGAAGGCAAATTCTGGTTGAGGTTGCCACGCCGTACCGGAACATTGACAATAGAAAGCGGCGCGCCGTTTGACGGTATTTGCGTTTGACGGTGATTGTCTGTTTTCCGGCGCTGTCCAACGAGGCCTCCGATAAAGTTCGGTTCAAGGTGACTCTCAACCCCTGATACGGCATTGCCATGCACGCTGCCACTCCTGGACATCCCGCAATTGCACGTCGGACCATGTTACAGGCAGGTTCCATCGGCCTGCTGGGCCTTGGTGACAATCACGTTACTGCGTTACGCAACGCGTCCGCGAATACGGGTGCTACGAGCCCAGCCGCCAGGTCTGTCATCTTCGTGTTCCTTTCGGGTGGCCTGACGCAACACGACAGCTTTGACCCCAAACCTGATGCGCCTGCGGACATCCGCGGAGAATTCAAGAGCATCGCGACACAGACTCCAGGCTTGTCTATCTGTGAACATCTACCGCAGCTGGCCGCGCGCAGTTCCCAATGGAGCCTGATACGCTCGTTGACGACGCCCTACAACGGCCACTCACAAGGGCACATGTCGATACTGTCGGGAAGAACCCCTCTGCCTCCTGGCTTCAACGGCAGCAAACCACAAGCTTCGGATTGGCCATCGATCGCCTCAGTTGCCAGCGACGCACTTTCCAGCAAGGACAACAATCTGCCACCGGCAGCAGTCCTTCCTGAGCGTCTGGTCCACCGTTCAGGGCGAGTCATCCCGGGACAGTTCGGTGGCATCATGGGATATCATCGTGACCCCTGGTTCATCGAAGCCTCTCCTTTCAATGCCACTTCCTACGGTGCCTATCCCGACTACGAATTCCATTTCGTACGAGGACGGGAACGCAACGAAAATTTAAAATTCCAGGCTCCCAACCTCAATCTCCCCCAGGGGCTCAGCCGCAGCCGACTGGGCAACCGTGACGCTCTGCGCAGACTGCTGTCGGCACAACGCCAGGAGCTCGACCAGTCTGCCAATACCGAGTCTTTCGACCGCTACCGCCAAGCCTCGATCGCCTTGCTTACCGATTCAAAAGTACATCATGCTTTTGATGTTCACAGTGCGCACAGCCGCGTACTTGATCGATATGGGCGAAACGCATTTGGCTGGTCACTACTCATGGCAAGACGTCTCGTCGAAGTTGGTGTCAGCCTGGTCCAGGTGAATCTCGGAAACAATGAATCGTGGGATACACACGACAATAATTTCCCGTTGCTGCGTGACTGCCTGCTGCCTCCTACGGATCAGGCACTATCGGCATTGTTGGATGATCTCGCTGAACGCGGGCTGCTCGACTCCACACTGATCGTGATGTGTGGTGAAATGGGAAGGACGCCCAAGATCAACAAGAAACTTCCTGGCCGTGATCACTGGGGTGCGGTGCAAACCGTTTTCCTGGCAGGGGGCGGGATCCCCGGTGGTCGGATTGTCGGAGCTTCCGACAAAGACGGGGCCTATCCGGCCGCGAGCCCACAGCAGCCAGAAAATCTAGCCGCCACGATCTACCGCTCGCTGGGAATCCCCTCGACTGCCGTCTGGCAAGACGAAGTCGACCGGCCACACGCCATCTACCACGGACAACCTGTTTCATTTGCCTGACGAGAAGCACCGCGGATCCGACCGCTTGTCGCCTTACCGTCGACTGACTCCATCTCCATCAGGTCGCGCAGCGTGCTTGAACACCACCGTGGCCAATGGTGGCAGTGTGGCTCGAATCGTGTAACGACCGTTCGCGATCCGCTCTTCTATAGCCGGCAGTCCCGGGTGGTTCCCGACGTTGCTTCCGCCGTAATAACGGGAATCCGTATTGAGTATTTCCCTGTACCAACCGAGTTGTGGCACGCCCACCTCGAAGTCCTCTCGCACGACCGGAGTAAAATTACAGCAAACGACAAGCTGCTCTCCGGGCTGGAGCCCGTTCCGCTGAGAAATCAATACGCTTTGCTCACGATTGGAACAGTCAACCCAATCAAATCCGGCTGCCTCATGGTCCATTTCGTAGAGCGCCGGCTCCTGGCAATACATCTGATTGAGGTCGGTGACCAGCGACTGTATTCCTCGATGCGATTCAGTCTGCAACAGATCCCAATCAAGCTCTGTCTCGTGATTCCACTCCTTCCAAACGGCAAATTCATTTCCCATGAATAGCAACTTCTTGCCCGGATGGGTCCACATATATGCATACAGCAATCTCAGGTTGGCAAATTTCTGCCACACATCACCGGGCATCTGGTCGACGAGCGCTCCTTTGCCATGAACGACTTCATCGTGAGAAAACGGCAATGCAAACTTCTCACTGAATGAATACATCAAGCTGAATGTAAGTTGGTCGTGATGAAATTGACGATGCACTGAATCGCGTCGCATATAACTCAGCGAGTCATTCATCCACCCCATATTCCACTTCAAACTGAAACCCAGACCACCGTTACAGGTCGGATGTGAAACACCTCTCCAGGAAGTTGATTCTTCCGCAATGGTCAATACGCCGGGAAAAGATCCGTGGATACGATCGTTACATTTCTGAAGCAGGGAAACAGCTTCCAGGTTCTCGCGTCCACCGTCAGCGTTCGGCAACCACTCCCCGTCGGAGCGGCTGTAATCGCGGTACAACATGGAAGCAACGGCGTCCACGCGCAGGCCGTCGACGTGATACTTGTCAAACCAGAACAATGCGTTGGCCAGCAGGAAATTACGGACCTCATTACGTCCGTAATCAAAGATCAAAGTACCCCAATCCGGGTGTTCACCTAATCGCGGATCTGGGTGTTCGTACAAGTTGGCTCCATCGAAGCGAGCCAACCCGTGATCGTCCCGTGGAAAATGGGCGGGCACCCAGTCAAGAATCACTCCGATCCCATGTCGATGGCAATAGTCGACAAAATACTGGAAGTCTTCCGGCGTGCCGTAACGCGATGTCACCGCGTAATAGCCCACCGTCTGATAACCCCAGCTTCCTGAGAATGGATGCTCACTGATCGGCAGCAGCTCGACGTGAGTGAAACTCAATCGCCGACAGTAGTCGACCAGCTGGTGCGCCAGCTCTCGATAGTTCAAGACCTCTGCTGTCGGCTCCGGACCCCGCCGCCAACTCGCCAAATGGACCTCGTACACCGAAATGGGCCAGTCAACAGGATTCAGGCGTGCGCGACGGTCAATCCACTCTTGATCACTCCAGTGAAAATTCCCCAAGTCAGTAATTCGCGATGCAGTGCGTGGCGGAAGCTCCGCTGCAAATCCAAACGGATCTGTCTTGTCTACCACCCTGCCATCGGCCGTCGTCACGCGAAATTTGTAGAGCTGCCCCGCGCTGGCCGCAGGTACGAACAACTCCCAGATGCCACTGTCAGAGTGTTTCTGCAACATATGGCGGTGGCCATGCCAGTCATTGAACTCACCAATCACTGCAACGCCAAACGCCTGGGGAGCCCATACCGCAAAATGGGTACCCAAGACACCCTCAACACGGCACAATTGCGCTCCCAACTTGTTATACAGCTGCTCGTGATTACCCTCGGCAAACAGGTGCCTGTCGTAATCACTCAACAATGAGTCGAAAGCGTAGGGATCGTGTAGCGTCGTTGTAGCTCCACCTCCATCGATACAACGCAACTGGTAACGGGGCCGCGCCTGACGCTCGGGCAAAGGGCAAATGGCTTCAAAGAGCCCTGCGGGATGAAGCTGTCGCATAGGTCGTGGTGGCTGCAACTGGGATTCGATCACCCAGGCTTGTCGAGTGTCGGGCAAGAATGCCCGTACGGCGACCGCTCGTCGGCCATCATGCTCAACTTCGTGAGGTCCCAACACCGAGCGCGGGCAGTGGTGACTCCCTTCCACCAGGTCCCGAATGTCCTTGAGCGTTAGAGCGGTTCGCACAGTCCCCTCCGCACAGTCCCCTCCGCACTACCACGTCCGCTACCCTTCGGTAGCGAGTCAGCTCGATCCAAGTCGCTCGGTTCACAATGACTGCGATCCATACCACACACGTTGTCTGAAAGTTTGTTTCGCAAGCCGAAAGTTGTCGTGTACGCAGCACGGATACATGCGAACACACTGACGTTACTTTCGTATTGTGGCGGCCAAGCGACGACTCGTAAAGGAGCAGTGAAGTTCCGTGACCTGTAGTTTCGTTTACACCCACAGGATTTGCTGGCTCGTCCAGCATGAAGACGAACACGAGGATCGCCAGCCTCCCTCTGCACCACCCTGGCAACCGTTATAATTGGACGCTTGCCGTGAGTAATACTCTGCATCATCCCTGTAGGGAAGCTGCTTCGCGACTTCCGGTTACCACATCACCTCACTTCAGGAGATCAAATGTCTGCCCGCAGGATCCTAATGCTTGTTGGGGATTACGTTGAAGACTACGAAGTCATGGTGCCCTACCAGATTTTGTTGATGGTCGGCCACGATGTTCATGTCGTATGCCCCGGAAAACAAGCTGGCGAATCGGTAATTACGGCAGTACACGACTTTGAGGGCGAGCAGACTTATAGCGAGAAACGAGGCCATCATTTTGTGCTCAATGCAACGTTTGATGATGTCGACGCTACGTCCTATGACGCCCTGGTTATTCCAGGTGGACGCGCTCCTGAATACTTACGACTTGATGCCACGGTGCTCGATATCGTGAAGCACTTTTCGGAGACGAATAAACCGATTGCCTCAATCTGCCACGGTGCGCAAATACTGACGGCAGCGGGAATACTGGCCGGCCGCTCATGTAGCGCCTACCCCGCACTTCAACCCGAAGTCGAAACTGCGGGAGCGACCTATATTGCGGCCACAGCAGGCTTCGACAATGCCCACACGGATGGAAACCTGGTCACGGCTCCCGCCTGGCCAGCCCATCCTGCATGGATGCGTGATTTTCTCGAAATGTTGGGATCGCAAATCGAACCTTGAGCCGTTCTCGCACCCGGTCCAGCAGCCGAAAAACGCAAGTGAAAACGCGCTTGCCCCGGATCAGTCATCCCGTTACTTTGCGATTGCATTTTACTGGCACACAGGGGCCTCTTTCGTGACATCTTCTCTTCCAACCAGCACAGATCGCGATAGTCCTACATTGGATGTGGTAACCAACTGCTGGTTTCTCGTCGGCTCGACAGCCAGTGGGAAAACCGAGGTATCCCTCTCCCTCGCGGAAAAAATTGGCGCGGAGATTATCTCACTGGACTCGATGGCAGTTTATCGTGGCCTGGACATTGGAACCGCGAAACCATCACGAGAAGACCAACAACGCATCCCGCACCACTTGCTCGACCTGGTCGAACCCACAGTCGAATTCAATGTGACAGAATATGTCAATCTGGCCCACCAGAAAGTGTCAGATATCCGTTCAAGGGGCCGGGAAGTGCTCTTCACCGGAGGCACTCCTCTCTACCTGAAATCGTTGCTGCGGGGCCTGCTCAGCGGACCACCTGCCGACTGGGAATTTCGCAACCAGGTAGAGCAAGAGCTGCAGCAGGTCGGACTGGACGCCTTGCATGCCAGGTTGCATCAAGTCGATCCACTAACTGCCACCAGGCTACACCGTCACGACAAGCGACGTATTATCCGCGCGCTCGAATACTACAAGATTACCGGCCAACCCATCAGCCATCAACAAACGCAATTCGAAGAAGGCAGGCCTGCTGAACGATGCCGAGTGTTTGTGCTGGCATGGCCGCGTCCGCAACTGCACGAACGTATCAATTCGAGAGTGGAACGCATGTTTGCCGACGGACTGGTTGCTGAAACCAGGGAATTGCTGGCGCGCCATGGCAGTCTCAGCAGGACAGCGATGCAAGCGGTCGGCTACCGTGAAATCATCGCGCACCTGGAAGCAACGTGCGATCTTCCTGAAACAATAGAACGCTGCAAGGCCCGCACACGTCAATTTGCCCGACGACAGGAAACCTGGTTCCGCAGTCTCTCGGAATGCCGCTGGATCAATCAACAGACGGGAGAAACTCCGCTGCAAGTCGCTGAACGTGTGTGTGCCGCTGCGGACGCCAACCAAACTCATTAAGGAACGCGGGCACCTGCCCTGGCGCAGTGATCAGTACGGATTACGCGATTCCGGGTCACGATTGCGCGAAGCGTGTTTCGACCTCACTTCGTGACGGCAACGATGGCTGTGCACCCGTCTTGGCCACGGAAAGCCCCGCGGTCGCGATTGCGTAACGCACCGCCTCTGCCAGCCCTTTTCCATCCGCAAGCCCCACCGCGAGCGCCCCATTGAAAGCATCACCCGCGGCAGTGGTATCTACGACGTCAGTGGCAATCGCGGGGAACCTCGTTAACGTCCCGTCATACATCGCCGCACCACGCGCTCCCAGGGTAAATACGACGCGACCAACTCCCGCAGCGCAGAGCGTTTTACCTGCAGCCGCCAAATCCTGGTCTCCGTCAATTCGACACCCGGTCAACATTTCAGCCTCGCCTAGATTCGGTGTCAAAACGTCAACATCTCGCAACAAAGGATGCTCGGCCAATTCGCGACTCGCCGGGGCAGGATTGAGAATTGTAATGGAGTTGGCGTCTCGAGCTCGCCGCAACGCCGCTTCTGCTGTTACCCATGGTGACTCCAGGCAGGTCAGGAAGACGCGTGCTATCTGAAACGCTTCGTCGGGAATTGCCGCTACGTCGTCTGGCCGCAGACAATAGTTGGCTCCGGAAGCTACGCTGATGCAGTTCTCGCCTTCCTGATCGACCATAATCAAGGCAACGCCGGTCGCAGCATCTTGCACCACCTTGATGTAGTCCATCAACAGGTTCTCTCGCTGGAAGCCGAGTAGAGATTGCCTGCCCAACGGATCGTCGCCTACCGCTGCGATGAGCGTTACCGCATCTAGACTTAGCCGGGCCGCCGCCACCGCCTGGTTTGCACCTTTCCCACCAGCGGCCTGAAAGAACTTTGCGCCAATCACAGTCTCGCCAGCCGCAGGCAACCGTTTTCCATGAGCCACCAGGTCAACATTGACCGACCCTAGAACCAGAATCGACGAACGGGACATGGAAAAACCATTCTCGAGTTGAGGTTTGAAAAATGCACCACACCTGCTTCAACCGATCCCACTTACTTGCCGATGCAAAAACGGCTAAAGATCTGATCAAGAATATCATCTGTGTAAACCGCCCCGACAATCTGTCCAATCTCATCCAATGCAGCCCGCACTTCCACCGCGATCAGCGCTTCACCTGCCGCCGCAGCAACCCACGGTAACGCAGCCGAAATGCGTTCGACTGCTCTGCGCAGAGAATCGCGACACCGCGCGGCGGTGCATGACACCACTTCCCCTCGCACTGCGTTTGCCTGGGTAAGCCTTTCAGCAATTGCCGATTTCAGGGCAGTCAGCCCCAGGCCGGTCTGGCTGCTGGTAACAATCGCACCCGCAATGGACGCCACGGGAAACGTCACGTCGGCCTTGGTCCGGACCACGATTCTTGGGACCGAGGAACTTGCCGACAATTGCCCCTGCTCCCAGTCAGTTGGATCCCGTGTCGCATCCAGGCAGAAAAGTTCCAGATGGGCATTACTCCATTGAGATTGCATCGCAGTCTGAACACTTGCAACCAGCGAGTCCTGAATCTTTTCTTCGACCCCTGCCGTATCGATCAACTGAAAGGTTACACCTTCGCTTTCAATAGGTTGTGCAAGGTAATCGCGCGTAGTTCCCGATGCATCAGAGACCAGCGCACTCCCGCCATCAGCCAGCGCATTAAACAAGCTGCTTTTGCCCACATTCGGTGCACCACGCAGCACGACGCGTGGTGTGCCAGCTCCTTGTCCGCGGTCTCGAAAGCGGATCTCCAGGTCGGTCAACTGCGTGCGAATCGACGTCAATTCACGCTGCAAATGTTCCTGTTCAATAAACTGGATGTCTTCGTCCACAAAATCCATACCCGCCTCAAGGTGTGCCAACAACTCCAGCAGGCGTTGTCGCAAACCTTCGATCACACCGGACAATCCACCCGCTGCCTGCTCCAAAGCAACACGCAACTCGGTCTGATTGGCCGCATCGATTACCCCCAACACCGCTTCTGCCTGGGGAAGATCGAGTCGCCCTGCCAGAAAAGACCGCAAGGTAAACTCACCAGGACGTGCCAATCGCGCCCCCGCGTCACAGACGGCACGCAGAATAGCCCCGAGCAGTGGCGGTGAACCAATCGTATGAATCTCGACAGTAGGCTGGCGAGAAAAACTGCGCTCGGTCGGCCAGACGAACAAATCTACCGGCACTTCAGAAATCGGAGGGGCTGTCTGGACTTTCGCAGGAGATCTGTAACTGCCCTTTGTGCGCCCTAACTGGGTGCGTGTTTCAGGCGAACAACAGCGGGCCACGCATGCCAGCGCCTCGCGCCCGCTGACCCGTACAATGCCCCGCGCCGCACTACCGGGAGCTGTGGCAATCGCCGCGACGGTGTCTTCCACATCTACACTCATCGGGGCCTCACACCCGAACCCATACCGGGCCGGGGCTACTTACGACGTTTTCGTTGGGATTTCCCCGGCTTCGGGCGTTTTCGCCTCGGCGCGGAACTTACCGGACCCACAGCGGGGCCCAGAGTCCCTCCGCCGGCCACCGCGACGGAAACTTTCGGCTTGGGAATCAACATCCGTTCCGCAATTCCCCACAGGCTCGAAGCAATAAAGTAGACGCACAAACCGCTGGGCACCTTGAAGAACATGACACCCATGAAGACCATCATATATTTCATGACCCGCTGCTGCATGCGTTGCTGGTCATCGGTCGGCGGTGGCGTAAACATCTTTTGCTGGACAATAAAGAGCACAATAGTGACCATCGGCAGCAGATTGAAATAAGGCCCGAGCCAGCCACCTTCGGCGGCAAACGTATCCGGCATCCAATCGGGAAACGCGAACAACCGATCCGGTGCCGCCATGTCCGAGCACCAGTCGATCCCTGGGATCAGGGGCTCTTGCCGTAATGCAATATCCACCGAAAGTGATTTGTACAAACCGATGAAGACCGGCAACTGCAAGAACATCAGCAAACAACCACCAAAGGGGTTGTAGTTATGTCTCTGGAACAATTCTCGCTGGGCCTGGCCGCGTCTCTCAAGATTGTCTTTGTACTGCTCCGCAATCGCCTTCATTTCCGGGGCCAGTTCTTGCATCATGGCAGCATTCTTGGCCGCCATCCGACTGACCGGGAACATGCAACTGCGTACCACGACCGTGAGCATGATCACCGCAATGCCGTAATTCACCATTGGCAAACTGGCGAAAAAGTGCAGCAGCCCGGAAAGAAATCCGGCGATCTGGGAAAAAGGCGTGATGCCGTAGATGATCAACTGACTCAGCCCGTAGGCGCTGAGCGCGTCCTGCCGTTTGGGACCGGTAAACAAAGTGTACTGGCCTGTCACATTCCCACCAGCTGGAACCGTTACCTCGGGAAATTGTAACTGGCAGGTCACATTGACCTTCTTTGGTTTCACTTGCGGGCCTTCGTAAGCGCCGACAGCGCGCGCTCGGGCCTTGGCAAGATTCAGACCTGAATCGGTATCGCGACCAACCCACATGACAGCAAAATACTTGGTATCGACGCCTACATAGGCGACTTCCCCCACCTCCGGCAACAACTCTAGCGTGCTATCGGGGTCGCCTTCCCGTGTTGCCGAAAGGACTTCAGACGCGCCCAGTAGATTTGCATTTCCACCGGACAGCTGCCAGGCGACGTCGCGTGCGCCGGGAGTCGCAAACCAGGCGGTGTGGATCTTATAAGAGTACCACCACCCTTCCAGCGGCAGTCCGTTGGCACCATCAAGCTCGTAGCTGAGTGCCAACTCGTCAGGCCCCTGGTTTCGTATTTCAATGTCGACATCAATGTGATAGCCAAACGCGCTACGTCGATTGGTTTCCGTTGCTTCGGAGGCACTCGTTACAGGAGCATTCACGTGGTAGCGTTTGATGATCTCCCGTGGCCCCGTTACACCCGCCCCCTTGAGCGCCTCGGTGGCGAGTGTAAAGTGAAACTCGACGGTCATCCCAGACGCGTCATCGCGCGACTCGACGCGCCAAACCCCTTCTCGCAGCGATGGGAGGCCAACAATTTCGTCCTCGCCTCTTTTTCGTTTCAGCTTCCCAATACTGGTCAGCGAGAGAAGACACGACAAAGGACTCGTGGCTGAAACGTCGCCCGACGACTGCACCAGTACTAATGGTCTGCGCGTCAGCGATGCAGAAAACTTCAATGCGCGTGATTCACCACTCTCGTCGGATCGATTCACCGAAAACTCTGCCGACTGGCCCGGCTTCGTATTCGCAAGCCATTCCCGAAACTCCTGAACATCTCCAAACTGCTGGCCATCCACGTCTGTAATCAGGTCACCACTCTGCAAACCCGTAGCAACTTGAGAATCAACACTGGCTGCCATGGCTGCCGGAGTACCTGCTCCCACAATCGCCACCCTCAGGCCCTCTCCCGCTTCGTCTTCCTGGAGACCTAAAGGTCCCAGATATCCACTGCCATCTACCAGAGACTGGTAGCGAAATTCGCCGCTCTCCAGTCGCTCGGTCAACTCAATCCGTTCGATGGCGCCGCCACGACTATTGAGAACGACCAGCATACGGCTGCCCTGCTCGGCCGAACCTAACAGCACTGGAACCGCATTTCGCGAACCTTCAACAGGCTCTGTCTGCGCTTCTGCAGGATCCGGCGTCTGTGGGACAGCTGGATCGACGGTGGCACCCGAAAGGTCCGCCGCGTCATCGGGTTGCTTGTCCGCCACCGACTCTGACTTCTGCTCGTCGCCAGTTTCGCTGGCAGCCTCATCCTGCTTCCCCTTCTCCAGCTCAGCAGCGAGGGGAACCTGTGCAGGAGGTACAGGCGGTAACAACTTCTGCTGTAACCAACTCCACCCGAGCACAACCAGGGCAGCACTCAAACCAAAAAGAACCAACCGTCTTTCCACGATGTACCAATTCTTTCAAATGAGGCGGCCACATTACCCAGTGACCACAGTGCAACAGGATCGGCAGAGCGATGCTTCACGGTCGGCAGTCAACCGTTTTCAGCGCCCTGCGAGGAGTCGCTCCCCGAGCGAATCATCCAAATCTGGAATCCCGAAAATCTTATTAGCCGTTTCCTGTTGAGGGTACTCGACACGATGGAATTCAACCTGCTGCTCTTCGAGCGTCACGTAACAACTCCTCGGATCACCATCACGAGGCTGACCAACACTGCCGACATTGACCATCACTTTGTCACTACTCAAACGATAACGGTTGTTAATATCTGGTGGGCTAAAGAATTCATTGCTATCGGTGAATACTCCGGGAACATGGGTATGCCCCTGAAAGCAATACTGTTGAATGAGCTGAAATACTCTGGTCATCTTCTGCGAGTTGTAGACATCTTCCGGAAAAATATATTCGTTCAACGGACTCCGTGCCGAGCCATGGACAAACAAGAGATCACCTTCACGGTGATTTCGTTGCAGCTCACAAAGAAAATCCCAACGCCGTATACGCTGCTGTTCGCCTGTTTCAGCTTCTAACTGTTGTCGCGTCCAAAAAATCGCCCTTTCGGCGCCGCTACTGAACGCCTCCGGATCAAACAGGGCACCATGGTCATGGTTCCCCAGAATGCAGACCTTAAAATCCATTGCCACGTCGAGGCATTCACAGGGATTCGGCCCATAACCGATCACATCACCCAGACAGTAGATCTCATCGACATCTCGCTTGGAGATATCGTCTAACACTGCCTGCAGCGCTTCCAGGTTGCCGTGAATATCACTGATGATCGCTCGCTTCACAGCGTAACCTTTGACGCAATCTAGCGACCTTTAGCGTAACCCAGGGAGCATCCGGTATGTTGAACCGCACCAAACACACCCACATGCAACGGCTTTCCGGAGCCGCAAACTCAAAGTCTAGGACGACTTACGACAACGGTCAAGCGGCC
>CAZITS010000028.1:0-1086 GCA_964542185.1 uncultured Pirellulaceae bacterium | reverse complement strand
TCGCCCAGCATATTATCGAGTTGATCGACGCGGTAGATCTTGTTGGCAGTGGCCTCGAAATCATATTCAACGCGTCTGAAAATCAAACGTTGCTCACTCTTATCAAGAATCACGTAGCTGCCACGTGGATCGCTGTCCCGAGGTTGGCCAACGGATCCCACATTGAACATTGCCTTGTCGCCGGTCAGGGCGACCTCGCCGCCGAGTTCATCCGGAGAACGAAAATCACCCTCGAGCGGAAACATACCTGGAATATGCGTGTGACCCTGGAAACAGTAGCCTTCAAAGCGTGAGAACAACCCTTCCATTTTCCGCAGGTTGTAGACATCCTCTGGAAACACATACTCGTTAGTTGGGTCGCGTGGCGAACCATGGACAAAAAGAAGATCGTCCACCTTGTGGGTTCTTGGCAATTCCCCCAGGAAGTCCCAACGTGCGTTAATTTGATCTCGCGCGCCAATCGCATCCAACTGGTCACGGGTCCAATAGATCGCCTGCAGGGCTACTGGATTGAAGCCCTCGGGATCAAAGAGCGCGGCTTGATCATGGTTGCCAAGAATCGTCAAAGAACAACTTCGCATCACGGTATCAAGGCACTCGCAAGGGTTCGGTCCGTATCCAATAACATCCCCCAGGCACCAAATGTCCTTGATACCTTGCTGACGGATATCTTCCAGAACGGCTCGCAACGCTTCCAGGTTGCCATGAATGTCGCTAATCAGCGCGAGCTTCACGCCATACTCCCTTGTCTTTTCGATCACACGAAGAACTCAACACCGTACCGAATCTCCCGAACTCCTTCTGCTGCCCCAACGCCGCATAGGCAACAGCCCGTCTCCGCGTACAAACTCGTCTCGATTTCAGCCCGGCGTCAATCTCATCCAGTGTACCAACCCGGGGCCGCGGGATTCAACGTGGGTTCTCGCCGCATTGCAGGATCTCACCAGCAAAGAGCCGGCCACTGCGTCATCCGGTGCCACCCGATGACCACCAATGGTATGCCGTCGATGAAGGGCCTTCGACTGCTGACATATTACTGATCACAACGTCGCAAAGAAGACCGCATCCACGCAGTCGATCCAGCCC
>CAZITS010000027.1:1646-17036 GCA_964542185.1 uncultured Pirellulaceae bacterium | reverse complement strand
CGTTCAATCTTGGATTCGTTCATTGGGACCCAGGTGTAAACAACGTGTTGTCCTGCGTTATACTCGTCAAATCTAAGGAATCCCCCATTTGGATCAACCAATGACGCTTCTGCTTTCCTACCGGTCACCTGGGCCCATACCCGTTGAAATCGAGGGAGTGACTCCGCAGGCACTACGTGGCAAGACTCTTGACGAAATCCGCTCCTGGGAGATCTACCAGGGGAATCGAAAAGTTCCCTTGGGTGATTTTTTTGCCGTTTCTGGGGATGCGTCCGACGAATCGATCCGATTGGAGGGCGAGTTGTCCGGTGTGCATTGGGTTGGCGCAAAGATGCAGCGTGGCAGGATTTATGTTGATGGAGACGCAGGTCGACACGTGGGGAGTGAAATGACTGGCGGTCGAATCGAGGTGGCCGGCAATGCGGGCGATTGGCTGGGAGGAGAAATGCACGGCGGTCGGATTCACGTTCGTGGTCGCGCTGGTCATCTGGTTGGCGCTGCGTATCGTGGCAGCGCTCGCGGTATGACAGGTGGTACGATTCTCGTCGAAGGCGATGTGGGCAATGAAATTGGTCACACCATGCGCCGCGGGATGCTTGTCGTGGGTGGAAATACAGGAGATCTGGCGGCGTTCAACATGTTGGCAGGTTCGATTCTTGTCTGCGGTGAGAGTGGCATCCGCCATGCGGCAGGCATGAAACGTGGAACATTGATGTACCTGGGTGACCACGCACCAGAACTCTTGCCCAGCTTTCGCTTTGCCTGTCGCTACCGACCCACCGTATTGGCGCTCTTGCTGCGGAAGCTGCAACAACTTGAATTTCCGTTTTGTGACAGTCTTTTTTCGGCGCAGTTTGATCTCTACAACGGCGATTTGATCGAAGGTGGCAGGGGCGAGGTGCTGATCCGTTCCAGTTAACCTGGTGCCCAGTTTACGAGTGGCTGGCAATTTGTACGTCAGCTCTTGTCGCGCTGCCCAAACTGTCGATAGCGAATGTTGCGTGGATCCATCGTGTGCCCCCAAATGATTTCATTTGTAGAGAGGTCCAACGCACCTGCAATATGATTGCGGTCCCGAGGCGAAGGTGTCCATCGCCCTTCGAGAATCGCAACCACTCTTTCAACGGGTAGGTTTGATTGTTCGGCGAGGTCCTCGACCGCCAGATTGCGGTCATTAAGGAGTTGGTCGAGGGGTTTCATGCAGGCTCAATCTTCCAGAGTTTCGACAAAAATGTGCGCTTCCCGCCTGGCGGGAAGAACGAGGTGCACGTTATCGATCCAAGTGATTTGCAGGGTGGGGTGGAGAAGTCCATATCAGTTTGCTCGGTGACTTCCTCCGAGGCAAGTCGAGATTGTTCTTTAGTCTACAGTGTGTTGCTGACCAGAGGATTTTGGCTAGCCCTAGTCAGAGGCGGTCAGCGGTGCCGGTGTAAACCCCATTTCTATCAAATGCTGTCGGATGTCTGAATCCGCCAGCAGCCTTTGCAGTGCGCACAACACAGGTTTGGTGAGACGCTGTTCGGGCACAACAAAATCGTACTGCTCTTCTGAGAGGGGCACAAAGGCAAGGTTCGCGGCATCGGCGACGGTACGAATTGCGACCCCCCAATCGGCACGTTGTTGGGAAACTGCTGCTGCGACGGCGTTGTGGCTGCGCGATTGGATCGCATAACCAGGGGGCTGTACGCCTTGCAGTAGTTGATCGATCAGAATTCGTGTTCCACTTCCTTGATTTCGGTTGACCATCAAGCAGTCGTTTGCTTGTTTGATGTGCTTTATGAAGTCGGCGGTAGTCTTGCCGACAAATCGCACATCATCTGGTCGGAAGACGATCCCTTGCAAGCGACCGTAGCCTCGCAGTAAGGTCATTCCGGGTTCCAGGAATGGCCGGTTATAAGTTTCTGTTTCCGGATCAAGCAAGTGAATTCCTGCCAGATCACATTCGCCACGGCGAGCGGCGTCAAGTCCGCCGCTGGAACCGACAGCGAGGAACTTCGTGTGGAATCCCAGTTCCTGGAGTTTGCCCATCAGAAAGTCAAGACCGACGCAATGGCTGCCAATAACGACTAGATCAGCAACTTCCAGATCCCGTCCTAACAACGTGACCTGCACTGGCGTATTGGCTGCTACGATTTCTTCATGACGTCCAATGGTCACGAATCCGTCGGCGCGGCTGAAGGCGGTAACACTGCCCGATCCCTTGCCCATCGGATAAGCCACCAGGGATTGGCTTGCGTCGTTGGTGTCTGTGGCTTGCTCAGTTCTCTGACGTTCACAGAGATTGACGAGCAGGTATTCAGTGCGGCCTATCTCTGAATTCACCTTCATTGCCATACGAGCTGAGACGACACCAGACTGGCTTTGCGGGCGTCCTGCGAGTTGCCGGATCACCGGTGCCACAAATTCATGG
Source organism: uncultured Pirellulaceae bacterium (assembly GCA_964542185.1). Classification (GTDB taxonomy): domain Bacteria; phylum Planctomycetota; class Planctomycetia; order Pirellulales; family Pirellulaceae; genus UBA9264. Next base: position 14,626 of record CAZITS010000027.1, on the reverse strand, counting down.
AAGGTAAAAATAGCCGACGTCGGAAAGCCAGGAAGAATAACTACTGGTTTTCCCAGACTGACCGCCAGGCAAATCGGTTTTCCGGGTTTTAATGCAACACCATGTGCGACGATTCCAGGGTCCGAAAGTTCGGCGACTGCGCGGTATGACAGGTCGCCTGCACCTTTACTGGTCCCTCCCGATAGCAACACGACGTCACAGATCTGTAGCGCTTCATGGAGTTTGTCGCGAAGCGGCTGCAGATCGTCTTTGACGATTCCCAGCAGGATTGGTTCACCACCCAGTTCACGAACCGCGTCGGCAATGATTTGGGCATTGGAATCGTAGATCATTCCCGGTCGCATTGGTTCATCAGGTGCAATGATCTCATCACCCGTCGACACAATCGCCACACGTGGGCGCCTCCAGACTGGAATCCGGGCAGCACCAATTGCCGCCAGCACGCCCGTTTCCCGACTCGTCAACAGTTGCCCACGAGGTATGACGGTTTCGCCTGCAGCAATATCGGTACCCGCGAAGGCGATGCCGAATCCAGGCGCGACGGCGCGGCGAATCAACAGCTTTGCGCCATCGAGATCTGCGTGTTCGACCATTACTACGGCATCGGCGCCGCGTGGCAGCATGCCACCTGTGGCGATAGACATGGCTGTTCCCGGCTTGATCTCGGAGCTGGGAATCACCGCTGTCGCAATCACTTCGGGTAGCAGTTGTACTGTCCGAGGGGTTTCTTCGTGTGCCCCGACCGTGTCGGCTGATTGTACTGCAAAACCATCATAGTTTGAGCGGTCGAAAGACGGCACATCGACTTGCGAGACAATGTCTTCGGCTAGTATTCTTCCCCATCCGTCAGATAAAGGGATGGATTCGATTGACAAAGCCTCAAGTTGCAGGGCGCTGTGAAAACGCTGCTCTGCTTCATCGCGATCAATGACATCCAGGAACTGTTCTTGTTGCACCACGGTTGACTATTCTGAGAAGTGATATTCAAGGAATGGAACACTCAAAATGGTGCACTCCAGGTGGAGCGTTGTCAAAAGGGGGTGCGGGGGATAGTTGAGAATCGTATTTTGCAGGATGTGGCTCAGATGCCATGCAGGGAGCAGGAGATTCTTGAACGCGAGCGAAAGAAAGCGAGTCAAGTCAGCGCGCGGTTTAATTCTTGTTCAATGGTTTGCTGGATTTTTCCTCGAAAAGCAACTGCGGCGAATGGCAACTGCCCATCGACATTGATCTGGCTTTCTTTGACGTCAAGCGTTCCGCTAATCGTGAATCCATAGGTTGTCAGAGAGAAACGCAACGTGCTTTCCTCCCATTCACCAGTCATTTCGGTAACTTGCTCTTTGAATTGTTCACGGATGTTGTCTACGAATGACTTCAGACGTTCAATCGCTTCCGACTGTCCCAGGGCATGGGGGGTTTCAACATGAAACGCGGGCATAATTCCGACCTTTGCTTGTAGGAGCAATCGTTGTGGAGCGAGACGGATTGTTCGGCAGCGAAGCAAGGGAGAGCATGCGTCTCTCCATAGTCCGAGTGCGGATCTGAGGCGGTTACCGTGTCAGGGAATAGATTGCTTGGTTACAGGATGACGCTTTCGAAGGCGGTCCGTTCATGCCTGGTGACCGACTTGAACCTGACAGTGCGTTTGATTCTCACATCCAGGCCGCAGCGCGGAAACATCGTAACAGAATCACAATTGGTCCGGGAACCCTAATTGGCCTGCCAGGAACCAAGGCTCAGGTTACCGACAGTGCCTCTAGCGGGTGAGATCCACTGTGGTCAGATTAAAGAGAGGAAATGCCTGGAATCAATTTAGCCAGGTCACCAAGTTGCGTCGGCAGCAAATGATAGAAGTTGTGTTTGCCGTCGCGACGACACGCGATCAGTCCCGCCATTTTCATTAAAGCCAGATGGTGACTGACGGCTGGTTGGCTATGTCCCAACCGGGCACAGAGACTGCGAACGTTGAGCTCTTGTTCGTTGTGCAACAGTACAACAATCCGCAAACGTGTTTCATCGGAGAGGATCTTGAATAGTTGAGCCAGTTCACTAATGGTTGCAGAGTTCGTCTCCACAGGAGCTTGTGGTGGAGCAGACGTGGGTGCGGCTGGTGCCGGGACGCTTGAATTCATGATGGGCCACAGATAGAAACGGAACGTTGCACTTTGCCTCGAAACCAACAGAGTATGTGACAGCCTGTAGCGCGGGCAGTGTGTCCGTCCGTTACCAGCATTTGCCAGAGCTGGTGCGTGAAGAACAACGCAATTGCCTGATTGAACGCATGCCGAACACTGGATTAGCGATCGCTATTAAAACCCTCTACAGACCGCACAGGGCTTAGAGTTGTTTCGGCAACAGAGCGCCACCAGTACTGCATTCTAGACATGACTTTAGCCTTGGGAAGGGTATGCGATGAAGAAACCCGCCATTTTCAGCGATTCCATTGGTCGTGAGGCCCTCGGTGGCTGTCGAGTGGCAAGGTACGCTGGTGGGTTGCAGTTAAACTGCCAGTAGATGGTAAAAAGGTGGTGCTTTTCTGTTTGTAGCCCATGGGCTCGTGCCTGGTGCTGGTTGGCAACGGAATTGGGATCCCAGTTGGGGAGATGGAAATGAGTCTGGATTTGAACACAGTCGATGCTGTTTGTGATGGGGTTGATCGGGATCGTCTGTTGCGCACCGCGGTTGAGCTGGTTGATATTCCTAGTCCCACGCGTTCGGCCGCCCAAGTGGCGGACCACCTTGCGAATCTACTGACAGACGCCGGTTTTGAAGTGTCTCGAGAAGCGGCGGGTTGGCCGGAATCTCCGGCGGTGGTCGCGCGCATGGCAACCGGCCGGCCTGGGCGTACACTACAGTTCAACGGTCATCTCGACACCGTGCACTTGCCTTTTGTTCCCGCGCGAGTGGCGGAGGGGAAATTGCACGGCAGCGGAGCTTCGGACATGAAAGGCGGTCTGGCGGCCGCAGTCGAGGCTATGTGTGTGTTACGGGATTTGGACGTATTGCCCGGTGGAGGCGTGCTGCTGACAGCGCACGATTTACACGAAGCGCCGTGGGGTGACGGGAGCCAGGTGGAAGGGTTGATTGACGGAGGATTCATCGGTGACGGAGTTTTGCTACCTGAATACCTCTGTGACCGGTTGCCGGTGGTAGGCCGAGGCTTGGCGCTCTTTGAGACATCCGTGAAACGTGACGGTCAACCTGTTCATGAAGTCCTCGGTGGTGGTGATCAGCCAAGTGTCATTCACGCGGGTGCAGAACTCTTACGGCAATTACGCGAATTGGACCAGCAATTGTCGGAGAAAACACATCCATTAGCTGGGCGTGAAAGCCTGTTTGTTGGACAGGTACATAGTGGAGAGATTTTCAATCAGGCACCGATCGAGCTCGCATTGGCGGGGACACGACGGTGGCTCCCCGGTACTTCGTTTGGCGAAGCGGAAACGCAGTTCAATGAGATTCTGCAGCAGGTCTCTGATGCTGAGAATGTGCAAGTCGAGGGTGGTCTTCAGTTAACGAGAGATGCTTTTGAGATTGCCACTGAGGATCCATTAGTGACCAGCTTTCAGGCGGCGCACGGTCGGGTTACCAATAAAGTATTGCCGCTCGGTGCAAAACCATTTGTTGATGACGGGAATTGTTTTGTCCAACGCGGGGGAATTCCGGCGATTACCCATGGGCCAAACGCAGTTGGAGCACACACTGTCGACGAGGTTGTTCCTGTTGATGAGCTGGTGCGTGTGGCCAGAGTTTACGCGTTGACGGCTTTGGCGTTTTGCGGTGCGGAGCAAACCTAGTGTCCCGCGGTGTCTGGGGTTGCTGGTGTAATAATGATTGTGCTGGGCTGGTGGAGTGCCTGATTTCCCGCAAGAGCGCGTGATCGTCGGTTGGGTTGCCTCGCCAGAAACTGCAGGGTCCGCATGATATCAGGAGGGGTAGGGATGCGAATTCGTGTTCTTGAAGCACCGGGTGTTAAAGCTGAAGCGGAGGGTTATTCTCCGGGAGTTGTCGCGGACGGGCAGCGGTGGTTGTTTCTCTCTGGCCAGGTGCCACAGGACCTGGACGCCGATATGCGAACGCAGATCCGGCAAGTGTTCGAGCAGACAAGGAAACTGTTAGACGCGGGCGGGGCTACCTGGGAAGACGTTGTTATGGTCCGCGCCTATTTTCTGCACTTGGAACGTGATTTGCCCGTGTTTCGTGAAGTGCGACGAGAATTTCTCGAACCTCCCTACCCAGCAGCCACAGTGGTAGGCGTGTCCGCGCTCGCTGGCGAGGGATTGCAGATGGAAATGGAAGCTGTGGCGGTTGTGAACTGACCGCCAGAACTCGCTTTCAACTTGTATTCCAGCAAATCAGGTGATGTTACTGCACAAGTCAGTGACTTGCTTGCACCGTCAGGATTACACCGTCAGGCGAGTAACTTGGGAATCACTTTTCCCGCTACGTCTGTCAAACGGAAGTCTCGCCCCTGGAAACGGAACGTCAACTTCAGATGGTCGAGACCTAGCAAGTGCAATACCGTGGCATGGAGGTCATGCACGTGAACGCGATCTTCGACAGGATAGTATCCTAGTTCATCTGTTTTTCCGATCGTAATTCCACGTCGGATTCCACCTCCCGCTAACCACATTGTGAATGCTTCGATGTGGTGGTCCCGCCCTAGATATTGCCGTGGTTCTCCCTGCGGAGTGCGGCCGAATTCACCGCCCCAAATCACCAGCGTTTCATCGAGCATTCCCAACCGCTTCAGGTCCTTGATCAGAGCAGCGGCAGGGCGGTCAATTTCGCGGGTCACTTTGTCGAGCGATTCGCCAAGCTCTGTTCCTTTGTTACCGTGGTGGTCCCAGTCAGTGTGATACAGCTGGACAAAGCGGACACCGCGTTGCACCAGCCTGCGGGCCAAAAGGCAGTTGTTTGCAAAACTAGGAGCCCCTGGTTCTGCGCCATAGAGTGCAAGCGTTTCAGGCGTTTCCTGAGAAATGGACATTAATTCCGGTGCACTAGTTTGCATCCGAAAGGCCATTTCGTAAGAGGCGATCCGGGTTGCGATTTCGGGGTCGCCGATCTCTTCCAGGCGAATGCGATTGAAATCATTGACTGCTTCAATGAACTGTTGCTGGCGATCTTGATTGATGCCCTGGGGATTGGCCAGGTTGAGAATGGGTTGTCCCTGGTTACGAAAAGGGACGCCTTGGAAAGTAGTCGGCAGGAATCCACTACCCCAGTTCGGAGAACCGCCACGTGGTCCGCGCGGCCCCGACTGGAGGACGACAAATCCAGGTAGATCACGTGACTCACTGCCGATGCCGTAGGTAACCCACGCGCCCATACTGGGACGGCCAAATCGATTGTATCCCGTGTTCATGAAGAACTTTGCGGGACCGTGGTTGAATACATCCGTTGACATCGAGCGGATCACAGCCAGTTCGTCACTGACGGATGCCAGGTGAGGGAGGCACTCTGATATCTCGGCACCCGCAGCGCCATGTTGCTGGAATTTGCGGCGCGTCCCCAGCAATTTGGCATCTTTTTTGAGGAACGCGAACCGCTTGTTTTCTACATACGACTCAGGAATCACTTGCCCTTCCATACTCTGTAGTTTGGGTTTGTGATCGAATAACTCCAGTTGGCTGGGCCCGCCAGCCATGAACAGGAAAATGACATTCTTGACTTGGGGTGGGAAGTGCGCGGGGCGAGGTGATAAGGGATGCTGCGTCGCTTTCGTTGCGGCAGTTGCTGCATCCTGGTCTGCGTTCAGGATCGTTCCCAGTGCCAGGGCACCTAATCCGACACGACAATCTTGAAAGAAGTGCCGGCGCGTCTGGTTCAACGGGTCGTGAATAATGGGATCCATGGTTCTATTACATCATTCTCGGGTGATGAATTCGTCCAAGTTCAGGATGACACGAGCTACGGCGGTCCAGGCAGCCAGATCGTTCCGGTTGTCGGCGTCACTTTCTGGTGAGTCCTCAGTGATTCCCAGAATTTGTCGCCTGGCGACTGGATCCGCGGCGAAGGCAGATTGTTGTTGTTGAAACAGCCTTGAGAGCGCGTCACGTTCCGGAGTGGAAGGGCGTCGAGCCAACGTCGCCAGGAACAGAAAGTCTGTTTTGGCGGTAAAGTCGGGAGAGCTTTCCTGTTGAATGCGGCGCGCGAGGCTGCGCGCACACTCCACGAACTGAATGTCGTTGGCGAGTGTCAAGGACTGCAAGGGAGTATTGGATCGTACGCGCCGTGTACAGGTTACATTGGAATTGGGGAAATCAAATACCATGAGCGAAGGGTACGGACTTGAACGCCAGAAGAACGTATACATGCCACGGCGAAAACGATCTTCGCCGGTCTCGGTGTTCCACGGTTTCGGGTCCTGCGTAAACTGGAAGACCCCCTCCGGTTGTGGTGGATAGACGCTCGGTCCACCAATGATTCCAGAGAGCAGCCCAGCAACTTCCAGCGCATTGTCACGCACGATCTCCGCTTCAATTCGTACCCGTGACTGGCGGGCGACAAGTTTGTTGTTCGTATCGACCGCCAACAGATCCTGGCGCACCTTTGAGGATTGGCGATAGGTTGCGGAGGTCACAATCAAACGGTGCATTTGTTTCATGCTCCAGCGACGGCGAATCCATTCAGTGGCCAGCCAGTCGAGTAGCTTTTCATGAGTCGGTGGGCTCCCCTGGAGTCCAAAGTCATTTTCGGTTTCGACAATACCGCGTCCAAAATATCGCTGCCAGAAACGGTTCATGACGACACGTGGTGTCAGCGGGTTTTCCGGCGAGGCGAGCCAATACGCAAGATCGAGTCGGTTGGGAGAGTCGCTTTTCGATTGCAGGGGGTGCAGGGCGGCGGGCACTCCGGCACGGACATTTCTGCCGCGATCAAGGAAGTTGCCCCGTCGATGAATGTAGGCTTGTCGAGCTTCATCACGCTCTTGCAAGACCATCGTGGTTGGAATTACGGGTTCCGTGCGACGCAATTGGTTGATCTGGTCCACTTCGGGGAAGGCGTTGCGAGCTGCGGTGCTCTTTTTGAATACATCGACGACCAGCTGTTTTTGTTCGTCGGTACGTTTTGCCAGATCGGTGAGCAACGCTTCCTGGGTAGGTCCGGGGAGTTTGGATCTTTCTTCGGGCGGTAGAGCCTTTTCCCAGGTCTGTTGTGCTTTGGCGAAGATGTCGGCCTTTTGTTCAAGTTGCTGCTCCAGTTCAGTAATGCGCTGGCGAATCTGTTCCCGATCTGTGATCCATCCCGACCGAACTTGCCAGTCATAAGGGACTTCAATAGTCGGTTCATTGCAATTGTTCAGGAATGCGAAAAACTCGTAATACTCGCGCTGGGACAGTGGGTCGAATTTGTGGTCATGGCAACGGGCGCACCCCATTGTAAGACCGAGAAAGACAGAGCCGGTGGTCGCCACCCGGTCTGCCACAGCATCCACGCGGAACTGTTCGTCGTCGGTGCCGCCCTCTTCATTAATCAAGGTATTGCGATGAAATCCCGTGGCGATCAACTGGTTCGGAGTGGGGTTCTGCAATAGATCGCCGGCGATTTGCTCCACGATGAACTGGTCAAACGGTAGATCGCGGTTATAGGCGTCAAGAACCCATTCCCGGTAACGATACATCTCGCGGGAAAAGTCCCGCGTGAAGCCGTTTGAATCGGCGTACCGTGCGTTGTCCAGCCAATGTCGGCCCCAGCGTTCACCGTAGCGTGGCGACGCCAGGAAGCTATCAATCAGGCGATCATAAGCATCTGGCCGGTTGTCTTCCACGAAGTTTGTGACTTGTCGATAGGTAGGAGGCATCCCCAGCAGATCTAGACGCAGCCGGCGGATCAGGGTTGCGCGGTGTGCCGCAGGAGATGCAGTAAGGTTACTCTCTGCGAGTTTTTCCAGAATGAACAAGTCGATGGCCTGGTGGACAGCGTGTTTCCCATTGAGTTCTGGTAGAGCCGGGCGTTGCGGTTTGCGGAACGACCAATGGTCGATGTTGGGTTTTTCGACCACTTCGTCTACTGGAGGAGTGGCGCCTTCATCAATCCAGGCCTTCAACAAGGCCAGTTCTTTTGAACTGAGCCCCCGGCCTTCGGGAGGCATTTTGCTGATCGCATCGTCAGAACCTGTAATCGCTTTGATCAGCAGACTTGCAGTGGCTTTGCCGCGGACGACTGCCGGGCCCCGTTCGCCACCATCCAGGAGCGTTGTTGCCGTGTCTAAACGCAGCCCCGCTTCATGCTTTTGCGGTCCATGGCACTGGACGCAGTGGGCTGCCAGAATGGGCTTGATTTGGCGAGCAAAGTCGATTTGGGCGACGGCTGCCCGGCCACTGACTGAACACAACAGCAGGCAACTTAGCGCAATTGTGATCCAGTTCCAGCGGTCGATGGGGTTCCCTGACCTTGTCACGGTGTCGCCCTCGTCACTCAAGTTTCGTTGTTGTAAGTACGATTGATGGCGATCGTATAACGCATGGCAGCAGCAACTGTAAGACCGACCACCAGTCTCCTTACAGAATAGCCGACGGGCACCGCCAAGACAAAGCACGCTTGACGAGGCCTGCTGGGTAAGTGGCAGGATACTGGCTGGCCTCAAATTGGTAGGGTGAGAGAAATTGGTAGGGTGAGAGGTCCTGGCTATCGGTAAAGGTCGATCAGGGTTACCAGGCAGTCCAACCACCGTCGATGGTGAGGTTTTGTCCGGTCATGTAGCTGCTGGCGTTGCTCGCCAGGAAAACGACAGCCCCCTTTAATTCGTGGGGTAGTCCCATTCTTTTCATGGGGCAGCGTGGAATCAGGCGTTCTACCAGCCCCTCAGGGACACCTTCAGGATTGGGAAATGCACCCGGGCTGAGGCAGTTGACGCGCACAGAATCTTGAGCCCAATAGACGGCCAGATGCCGCGTCATGTGGATGATTCCACCTTTCAAGGCATGGTAGGAAACGGGGCTTGCGTTGCAGACACCTTCATAGGCTTCCGGGTAAGAGGCGACTTGTCCGTACATCGATCCAATCATCACGATGCTGGCACTTTGCGAGCGTTCAACAGCCTGATTTCTGACCAGGCGGGCCAGCGTGAAATAACCACTGGCATTGTGTAGTTGCGTATTGAACTGATCGGTGGTGATGTCGGTCCAGTCATTGCCCGGTCCAAATTGTCCATTGTTAATCAGGATGTCGATCCCGTCTGTTATCTCGGCGGATTGAGTGACAACGTGTTCAATGGACTGGGGATCGTGCTGATCCATTACGAGAGCGTGATGGCTGGCGTTACCGGGTTGAGGAAGTGCGGCTGCCGCGGCTGCCGCTCGATCTCCATCACGGCTTGTCACGATCACGGTGGCGCCAGCTTCGGCGAGAGCGGAGGACATTGCGCTGCCCAGGTAGCCACTGGCACCGCTGATGAGCGCGACTTTCCCGGAGAGGTCAAACAAGCTTTGGACATCGGGATTGGCCATGACGGAAAACCTTAATAAAGGAGAACTTCAATAGGACACTGGATCCTTGATAACCAGACGCGCGGGCATCACTGTGCAACGTGGCAGGAGCGGTCCCGGTTTCACCGACACTCGACTGCGCAGGATACGTGAACGTGTCGCCCTGAAACACCTCGTTGCTTCCCAGACTTTAATCTAGTGTTTTCGTATCTTGAACCGGTTCACAAGTGATTTCGGCCCGTTCTGGTTTTCTGGCTGTTCCACTCAGACGGAGATCGTGCCACCGGTGGCCAACTGCATGACGGACTCTTCACTGACCTGGTCGTGATTCAGTTCGCCCGCCAGACGCCCTTCGTGCATCACTAGAACACGGTCGCTCATTCCCAGGATTTCTTCCATTTCACTTGATACAAACAAGATGGCGACACCCTCATGTGCGAGTTCTTCCATCAGTCGATAGATTTCTCTTTTCGCACCAACGTCGATTCCGCGCGTCGGTTCATCGAGTAGAAGAATTCGTGGGCGGAGTGCGAGCCATTTGGCGAGCACGACTTTTTGCTGGTTACCGCCAGACAGGAACTGGGAGATTTGCTCAAGACCGGGAGTGCGAATTGCCAGCCGATCCGTCATCGTTTCCGCTGCGTTCGTTTCCGCGATGGAATTCAGAAAACCAGAAAAATACCTGTTGCGGCGTAAGCCCGGCAATCCAATGTTGCGCCGGACAGTATCTTCGACGAGCAGACCGTGTTGTTTACGGTCTTCGGGAACCAACGCTATTTCTTCATGAATTGCGGCTTGGGGAGTTTGCAGGTTGACTTGTCTGCCAGCGACGCTGACCGTTCCTGAGAGCGCTTGATCGATGCCAAACAGGGTACGTAACATTTCCGTACGGCCGGCACCGACCAGGCCTGCCACGCCAACAATTTCACCTGCTCGTACTTGAAATGACAGCTGATGTTGAGGCCAGGTTGGTGTGACCAAATCGTCTACTTCAAGAAGTACCTCCTGTGGAGTGCGTTCCCGTCTCGCATAAAATTGTGAGAGATCGCGTCCCACCATCAAACGTACCATCGTGTTATGGTTGATTTCTCCCGCATCCAGATGACCTGCATTTTCACCATCGCGCAGCACCGTCACGCGATCGGCAAGTGCCTGCACTTCACCCAGGCGGTGTGAAATGTAGATCATGCTGACACCCTGTGAGCGCAGGTCGCGCAGGGTTTGAAATAGCCTCTCTGATTCGCGTGCTGAGAGACTGGAAGTGGGTTCGTCGAGAATCAGGACACGTGCATTAACCGAAAGCGCTTTTGCGATTTCGATCATTTGTTGATGTCCGATCGCCAAGCTACTGACACGTGTTTCTGGACTGACCGTCAGGCCGATCATGTCGAGATAGTTTTGTGCTTCGGCGCGAATTGTTTGACGGTCAATGAAGCCGTTTCGTAGTGGCTCTCGGCCCAGGAAAATGTTGGCACCGACGTCCAGGTTATCAGCCAGATTCAGTTCCTGATGAATGAGCGATATTCCCAGATCGAGAGCCTGTTGCACGGTGGCTATTTGTACCGGCTGGCCATCAACGAGAATCCTTCCCTGGTTTGGTTGTTGCACACCAGCCAGGATTTTCATCAGCGTACTTTTGCCCGCGCCATTTTCGCCAATGACGGCTAATATTTCACCGCGTTTCAAGGTCAAGCTGACTTGATGCAGCGCGCGCACACCGGGAAACTGCTTGCTGATCTGGTCAACTTCCAGCAAAGGTACAGGATCAGCGTTCATTTCGGACTTGGACCCCAGCTCGAGCAGCTCCCTGGAGGGCAAGCGTTTAGCCACCCTTCTTGGCTTTCAGGTCTGCCCAGAATGTATCGACTTCTTCAGCGGATTCCTGGTCTTCTGCGGAAAGGGTGTCGAGGGTTTCCTGGGTTACCACCATTCGCGCAGGGATATCTATTTCCTTGCTTTCGGGGATTACCGAAGTGTCACCGGCCAGCAATTTCGAGAGGACTTCGACCGATTTGTAACCGTATTGATAGGGATTTTGTACGACGGTTCCAATGCAATCGCCATCTTTGATGGCCTGCAAGGTGACGTCGTTTTCGTCGAACCCGACGAGTTTGATTTGGCCCAGCTTTCCGGCTTGTTTGAGTGCTTGATAAATGGCTTTGGGATTGTATTCAAACAGACCTACCATTGCGTTCAATTCAGGAAAAGCGTTGATCGCATCAGCCGCTTTGCGTTGCGCAACATCTTCCTTACCTTGATCCGTGTAGGTTCCCAGAATGGTGTACTTTTCACCTTTGATTACCTGTTCCGGATCGTCGTCGAAACGCCCTGGTTCGGCTTCCCGGTCGAGTAATTCGTCAATCACACCCTGGCGGCGATATTTCGAATTATCTTGTTCCAATCGTCCAATAAAGAGCATGACGTTGCCGCCATCTGGTAAGGCCATTTTGGCGAGCCGGCCACACATGCGGCCTGCTCGATAGTTGTCCATGCCGATGTACATCAATCGGTCTGTTCCCGGAGCATCGGAGTCATGCGTGATCAACGACACTTTCTTTGCCGTTTCATTTATGAAGTCCACCTGGTTGTCCGCATCGACAGGACTGATGGCGATCCCTTTTACTCCACTGGTAAGGAGATCTTCGACAATTCTTTTTTGTTCCACCGCAGTTGCCTCAGACGGCATGCGTACATCGACATCGATGTTGAAGTCCTTCTGTGCGTCTTCGCAACCGGCTTTTGCGATATTCCAGAAATCAGCAATCTGGTTGGTTACAAAAGCGACTGATTGCCGGTCGGTTGTTGATGCTGAAGACGCGGCTTGTTCGGACGCATCCGGTGCTGGCGCACTTGAACTGTCGCCGCAGCCAACTACCGCGACCAACAGTGTCAAGGTCGAGAGTATCAACGCCGAGTACCGTGTTTTTTTTCGCGACATGTTTGCTCCTCGAGGAGTTGCGGTTGATGTGGTCCCGATCGGTTTTCAACAGATACACCAGGAATGCACAAGCGAATACGCTCTGTTTACGACGGCCGGGGCGTTAGATATGTAGGTGGTCAGCCAATTTTGGCACTCGCTACAACCTCTCTGGCCCGCGCAGAAGTTCCCCGCCGATTGAGGTCCCCCGTGGCTGGTGCGTACATCATCAGATCGAGTGCGCTACCCAACGAGTGTCGCGACCAGACCCCTGGAGAATCAGCCACCGAACCGGAGCTGAAGCGAGCGATCGATTCTAAGTCGATATTTGCGCAGCGGCAAGGGTTTGCAGACTCGCCAGTTTCCGAAACAACCTGGCAAAGAGTTGCTGGAGGCGCACTGTTGAAGCAGGACGATCAGGTGCGGCAAATCAGGTGCGGCAAATGAAGTACAGCAAACAGCCAGATTTCCGCAACGATTCGCTACGGTGAGGTAGTGTTTCCATCTGTGGCGGGAGCTGAATCGCCTCCACTTCCTGAGCCGCCGGCATCCGGACCACTGCAACCAAAGAGAGGCAAAATACAAGCTGCGGAGACGATGGCGATGAAAAAGGCCTGACGCATAGTAGA
>CAZITS010000027.1:0-1636 GCA_964542185.1 uncultured Pirellulaceae bacterium | reverse complement strand
GAACGCGAGTAGTAGCAGAGTGGGTGCAGGCAACCAAAGCGGAAATTCTAGTGGCCACGTGGTCCGTAGGCAAGAGCTGAATGGGGTTGTCAGCGGAGGGCAGGTGCCGGGAGCCAATCCAACCCTACGTCGAGTGCGACTGCCGAATGCGTGAGGCTGCCCACACTAATTCGGTCGACTCCGGTTGCCGCAATCGCCTGTACGGTATCCAGGGTTACCCCTCCCGAAGCCTCCAGTTCTGTGACGCTGCCGATTTGATCACGTCGTGTGACGGCGTCGGAAAGTTGCTGCGTCGACATGTTGTCGAGCAAAATGATATCGGGATGGCTGCGCAGTGCCGAATCGAATTGCTGGAGTGTATCGACTTCAATTTCGATGAGCATCGGCCTGGCGTTGTCGCTCGGCTGGTGTAATTCGCCCGCGAATGCACGAGCCACTTCAACTGCCGATGCTGGTGATGTCTCCGAAGTCAGTTGGTCGTTGCGCAAGGCCAGATGATTGTCCTTAATCAAGATGGCGTCGTAGAGTCCGGTACGGTGGTTGCGCCCACCCCCGCAGCGAACGGCGAATTTTTCCAGTCGTCGCCAGCCAGGCGTCGTCTTTCGCGTGTCGTAGATGCGCGCGTTGGTGCCGGCAACCGCGTCAACGAATTGCCGCGTCAGCGTAGCAATACCCGATAGCCTTCCAATGAAGTTCAGGATGAGCCGTTCTGACGTGAGTAAATCCCGTGCGGATCCGCGTAGTGCAGCCAGTTTGGTTCCCGCCGCCACAATTTGGCCATCTTTCGCCAGGGGTTCCCAGATCTCGGATATTTCCATCTCCTGGAGCACTTGTTGCGCCGCCTCGAGCCCGGAGACAATTCCTTCACGGCGCGCCGTTACGACTGCCTGGCCTGTTACCTCGGGCGGTATCAGGCTGACGGTGGTGCAATCGTAGGAACGTCCAAGATCTTCACGGATGGCCAGTCGGATGAGATAGTGACAATCGTCAATCAAGTCCTCGTCCCATTGGACTTGTGTGAAGTCATGCATGATGGCGCCACCAGAAAAAAATTAGTGCGAGTTCTAAGATTGCATCATAATAACGGTTGTCCTCTGCTCTGACAGAGAGGCTCGTCAGTCGCGTCCCCTTCTTTCTGATGCTGTTGTACGCAAGGGCTTCGCTTGATCTCCGCAGACCCTGCCTGGTGTTATGAATAACGTCACACCATCAAAACCTTGTCAGGCAAAACTCTGTCAGGAGCGACAGCTCCTGATCTGTCGTAGCGACCAGGTCACGATCGCCGCATTGGGCGTTGTCGCATTGGTCTTGCTGATCGCTTGTAATGTGTACTGGTCGACGTGGCTGGGCGCGGGAGTTGATATTGATCGCGCAGCGCGTCTGGAAGTCCAGTTTCAAGTGGACCTCGATCGGGCAGATTGGCCGGAATTGACATTGTTGCCAGGAATTGGTCCCGCGTTAGCACAGCGGATTGTCGTGTCGCGGCGCGACGAGGGTCGATTCGCTGACATCGAGGCGTTACTACGTGTGAAAGGCATCGGTCCGGTCCGGCTAGCGCGGGTGCGGCCGTTTTTCGTGAATTGGAGACGCAGCGCGAACCAGGCAAACGGCATCATTGACGAATGAGGGTGGCAGT
>CAZITS010000026.1:0-17151 GCA_964542185.1 uncultured Pirellulaceae bacterium | reverse complement strand
GCGGCCTGGCGTAACACTTCCAGCACGACAGCCGATTCCGTTCGCCAGACCGGGGCAGGCAATGGAGGCTCCCAGGGCTACTACGCCAACCCGCCGACAACCGCCGCGCCGGGCATTAAATACGAGCCTGAGTTTGCACACTGAGGTTGGTTTTGGAAAGCCGTCGTGCTGCCGCAGAATCGACCAGAATCGCTGAGACGGGAGCCGGCATCGTGGAAATTACGGCGAAGCTGGGTGCACGGGTGTTGACGGAACCCCCGCTCAGCTATAAATTTAGTCGTTTGCCTCTGGGAATTGACGTCCCGTAGCAGCCTTCGCGCACTGGCGAGAGCAAGTGCCGAACGAATGGTTGGTCTGGTCAGCAACTCCCGCAGCATCGGTCACTTAAGGGAACGAGTGCCGATTCATCCCCCGTTTTTTGTGGAGTCCGGAACGTGTCGACCGGTGGTGAAGTCATTCGAATTCGGATGGAAGCGTACGATCACGCGATCCTGGATCAAAGCGCGGTGGAAATTGTAGACACCGCAAAAAGAACGCATTCGGAGGTGCACGGGCCCGTTCCCTTACCGACACGTATCGAACGCTACACAGTATTGTCAGGTCCACACGTGGACAAGAAGGCACGTACCCAGTTCGAAATTCGCACGCATAAACGCCTGATTGATATCGTTCAGGCGACAGCGAAAACAATCGAATCACTGAACAAGCTAAGCTTGCCAGCTGGAGTTGACATCAAAATCAAGGCTTCATCCAGGTAAATGCAGCCTGGATCACACACTTATGAAACGGATGTTTCTCAGGTAATCACGAAGTTCCTGATACTTTTTTGCCATCAGGAAATGCATTCGGGATCCTGAAAACGCGCCCTCAAGGAAAGTACCGATGTTTACCGGAATACTCGGCCGCAAGGTCGGGATGACGCAGATTTATAGCGAATCAGGCGAGAGCATTCCGGTTACGGTGCTTGAGGCAGGGCCTTGTCCAGTACTTGGGATCCGCACGCTCGAAAACGATGGCTACAGCGCCGTCCAGTTGGGCTACCAGGATAAGAAACGTCCCGCAGCCAATCGCAAACGTACTCGCTCGAGCCAGGCCAGTCGCAGCGAACGTGGGCAGGTGACCAATCGCCTGGGCAGTCGGCGTCAACAGAAACGTACGGGGCAAGCCGAACCGGTCCCCAAGGCAGAATGCGAGCCACAGAAATTTATCCGCGAGTTCCGCGGCGATGCGCCGGATGAGATCGAAATCGGCACTCTGGTCGATGTTTCCGGATTTCATCCAACGCTGGCGGACCTGCCCGCGTTACTCAAAGAACTAGCCGAAAAGAACAAAGTTGATCCGGAAGACATTGGTTGGCAGTCGCAGCTCCAGAAAAAGAAGCCTCTCGATTACCGCGACTGCTTGAACTCGATCATGTCCGTCGATGTTACCGGCACGAGTAAGGGCCGTGGCTACGCCGGGGTGATGAAACGACACAACTTCGCTGGCCAACGCGCATCACACGGCGTGAAAAAAGTCCACCGTCACGCTGGTGGTACTGGCATGAGTGCCGCACCAAGTCGTTTGTTCAAGGGCAAACGCATGGCCGGGCAATATGGAAATGCAACGATTACTACGCGAAATTTAAAGGTTGCGGTCGTGGATCAAGAAAACAACCTGTTGTTGGTCCGAGGTGCAGTACCCGGCCCGAACGGCGGTTACGTCGTGATCCGAGAAACAAACAAATTTAATTAGGTTCTTTGTGGATCGCGACATGTGATCCAACCCTTCTGGGTAGCGGGTGATTTTATGGTGCAACTGCCAGTCTATAATGCAGCCGGAGAAACCGTCGATACGTATGACATCGACGCCGATGAGCTCGCGCCACGCATTAACAAACAGTTGCTCCACGACGCCGTCGTGATGTATCAAGCGAGCCAACGACAGGGATCATTCCGCACAAAGTCGCGGGCGAGGGTTGCAGGCAGCACACAAAAGATGTTTCGCCAAAAAGGGACAGGGCGTGCCCGGGCCGGTAGCAGTCGCACAAATGTCCGCCGCGGCGGTGGCATGGCGTTTGCCAAAGGAAATCGTGATTTCTCCTACCGCCTCCCTAGAAAAGCACTTCGCACTGCCACTCGCATGGCAGTCGCATCCAAGATTATCGACGAACAAATAGTCATCGTCGATGAACTGGCCTTTGACGAACCCAAAACAAAAAAGATGGACGAGATCCTGCAGAAGCTGCCTGTTGCTGGATCCACGACACTGGTCGCAACACATGGCCATAACACAAACGTCTATCTGAGTGCCCGCAACTTGTTGCCCAAGGTCACAGTCCTGGAAATCTCCGACCTGAATGCCCTCAGTGTGCTAAAGCCCAAGTTCCTTTTGATTACTAAAGCAGCCCTTGACATGCTGCGTGGTGTGGCACGTGAAACCACACCAGCAGAAGCTGTGGCTGAAACCGAAGACGAATAAGGCGTTCAGTTAAGGCGTAACGTTCGATGAAAGCCACCAAGGCAAAAGAAAAGAGCTCGAAGATTCAACTGGAACCTTACCAGATTGTTCTGCGGCCACTGGTTACTGAAAAGGGAACGCAGCTCGCGTCCGATACGTTGATTCGCGCGTACACGTTCGAAGTTAACCCCCTGGCCAACAAGACTGAGATTCGAGCCGCGATTGAAGAATTATTTGACGTCAAAGTAGAGAAAGTGCGCACCCAAACTCGTGTCGGAAAACCGCGTCGCTACAAATTCCGGTACGGCCGAACAAAAAACTGGAAAAAAGCAATCGTGAAGCTTGATGCCGATCACCGCATCGACTTCTTCTGATGCCCGATTTCGCATCATGGATTGTCTGTTTCGTATCGTAAAGTCTGTTCTGTTTCGTGAAGCAAGTTTATGAACGCCAGCTCAGGTTACCTGGGCGTTGTTGAACCGCTGGAGTGACTCATGGGGATCCGCAAATATAAACCGACCACCGCGGGTCGTCGCAATGCAACTGTCAGTGACTTTGCTGAACTGACGCCCGGCGCCAAACCGGAAAAATCGCTATTGCGCCCGCTACACAAAAAAGGCGGCCGCAATAACCAGGGAAAAATTACCGCCCGCCATCGTGGTGGCGGCCACAAACGTCGTTATCGGATTATTGATTTCCGCCGCAATAAAGATGGGGTGGTCGCAAAGGTTGACTCGATCCAATACGACCCCAACCGTAGCGCTCGTATTGCTTTATTGCATTACCGGGATGGCGAAAAACGGTACATCCTGGCTCCCGACGGCCTGAAGGCAGGTGACCGCGTCGAAAGCGGAGCAGATTCGCCACCGGATCTCGGAAACGCGTTGCCGCTGAGGAATATTCCGCTCGGAACAGAAATACACAACGTCGAATTGTTACCAGGCCGTGGTGGTGCCATGTGCCGGAGTGCCGGTTCCAGTGCGCGACTCCTGGCTCGCGAGGGTGACTGGGCGCAACTCTCACTTCCCAGTGGAGAAATCCGCCGCGTGCCTTCGAAGTGCCGTGCTACGATTGGCAAGGTTGGTAACCCTGAACATATGGCAGTGGTTTTAGGCAAGGCCGGCCGTAAACGCTGGCTGGGACGGCGGCCCCATGTGCGGGGTACCGCAATGAACCCCATCGACCACCCACATGGTGGTGGTGAGGGCCGGACCAAAGGCGGTCGACATCCTGTCAGCCCGACCGGAGTCCCGGCCAAAGGTGGCCCCACCCGGCAAAAACGGAAGCCCTCCAATGCAGCCATTGTCCGCCGTCGACGTTCCAAGCGTTACGGCCAATTGACCTTACGTAAATAAGCCTTGCGGAAAGTAGATCGCTGATATGGGACGATCATTAAAAAAAGGCCCGTTTGTGGACCCTCGGCTCTATGTCAAGGTCCAGAAGCAAGTCGAGTCTGGCCAAAAAGAACCAATCAAGACATGGGCCCGCAGCTGCACGATTGTTCCTGAATTCGTCGGCACAACGTTTCTGGTCCACAATGGCAAACTGCATATGAAAGTACTCGTCACTGAGGATATGGTTGGGCACAAGCTAGGAGAGTTCGCGCCCACTCGCGTGTTTCGTGGTCACGGCGGTAAAGGCAAACGCTAGTTTTCTCGACGTCCCGACTACAAACGGCAGTAGTCGACACGTCACCTGAAGGATGTGGGAATGGGTCACAACAAAGCCAGGCAAAAGCCGGAAAATCACAAACGTGCCTCGCACAGGTACGCACGTATTAGCGCGCGAAAAGTTCGACCACTCGCGGACCTGATTCGCGGTGCATTTGTCGAAGAGGCAATCAATATTCTGCGGTATCAGCCACAACGAGGCGCAAGGATGCTGGAGAAAGTCCTGCAAAGCGCTTTGGCAAATGCCACCAATCCCGAACAAAGTATCAAAGTCAGACAAGCCGATGGACGCAAGGGTGAAAGTCAGTCCGTCAATGAGGGAACGCAAGCTAGACTCTTGTTCGTCAAAACTGCCCGAGTCGACGAAGGGCCGATGTTCAAACGCATTCGCCCCCGCGCCCGCGGCATGGCTTATATGATTTTGAAACGGACTTCTCATATTCACGTTGAACTGGAGTTGTATCGCGAAGAGTAAATTTGCGAATTGAGCCACTGTGGCCATCCGCGATCACTCGGATCATCCTGTTAGGAAAACGGTTCATGGGACAAAAAGTAAATCCAATCGCATTTCGGACCGGTGTTATGCTGGGCTGGAAAAGCCGCTGGTATGCCTCCAAGCAAGAATTTGCAGAGCTGCTTCTGGAGGATCACAAGGTTCGCGATTTCATCAAGAACCATCCCAAGAAGCCACAGTACCGCAATGCCGGCATCAATCAGATCGAAATTGAACGCACCAGGGATGACGTTAAAGTCTTGATTCACGCGGCACGCCCCGGATTGATCATTGGTAAACGCGGCCAGGAAATTGAAATCCTCCAGGCAGAATTACAGAATTTGATCGGCCGCATTGTGAATCTCAAGGTAGAAGAGATCGGGCGCCCGGAACTAAAAGCCCAACTTGTTGCCGAAGATATTTCACAACAACTCTCGAGACGTTCGAGCTTCCGGCGCACCATGAAACGCGCGATGGAAACGACCATGGACGCAGGCGCTGGTGGTATCAGAATTCAATTGGCTGGCCGATTGGGTGGTGCAGAAATGGCGCGGCGTGAAAAACAAAGCACGGGCTCGATTCCTCTGAGTACGTTGCGTGCAAACATTGACTATGGATTTACAGAAGCCAAGACCGCGCAAGGCCACATAGGCGTTCAGGTCTGGATTAATAACGGTATGTTTGAAGGGCAATCCGATGGCGCAGATGCCGAAACGGGTCAAGCACCGAAAAAGCCAAAGAGGTCGTATAAAAGGTAGCGCCTCTCGCGGCAACAAAGTTGTCTTTGGTGATTTTGGCTTGCAGACATTAGAAGGTGGATGGATCAAGGCTCAGACAATTGAGGCCGGGCGTATTGCTGCGCAGCAATACATCCGGGGCGAGGGGCGTTTGTATATTCGCATCTTCCCTCACAAGTCGATCACATCGACACCACTGGAAACACGAATGGGTAAAGGAAAGGGCGAGCCGGAACATTGGGTAGCGACCGTGAAGCCCGCAACGATTTTGTTTGAACTCGGTGGCGTGACTGAAGAACAAGCGAAAGTCTGCTTCAGTCGTCTCGCACACAAACTGCCGGTAAAGACACGAATGATCCAGCGACGTACCGCCTAGCGGTAAATTGAAAGTACACGATGAACGCCACCGAACTGCGTGAAATGAGTGACGAGCAATTGCAGTTAACGCTGAACGAGACCGCCGAAAGCTTGTTTCGCCTACGGCTCCAAGCGCAAACCGAGAGACTGGATGCTCCCAGCGAGTTATTACGGCACCGCCGACTCATCGCACGAATCAAGACTCTACAGCGAGAACGAGAATTAGCTGCCAGCAACTAAACTGGTGACACCACAACAACTAGCAAATCAGCGACCTACGATGCTGGAAAAAGATTATGCCTAAGAAAGTTTCCATTGGAATCGTCACTGCGGACAAAACCGCCAAGACGCGGCGGGTAGAAATCCCGCGTCTTGCACGACACGCCAAATACGGCAAATACACGCAACAAAAGACGGTGTGTTATGTCCACGACGAGGAAAACCAGTCCCACGAAGGGGATCGGGTTGAGATCATCGAGTGCCCACCGAAATCAAAAACCAAACGCTGGGAACTCGTACGTGTCATCGAGAAAAACAAGTCGGTAAACCTGGCTGCCCTCCGCGAAGCACGTAGCCAGGCTGCTGCTGCAGCAAACGCTACAACGGATGAGTGATTCGCAACGAATACACTGCCCCCGTGAATATGGGTTGGAAAACACTAGACGGAAAACAAGGGAAAACTACCACCTGCGTGATAACCGCAGGCCGTAAAGAAACCGATCAAGCGTCATGATTCAACAAGAAACCAGACTCGCCGTTGCTGACAACACGGGCGCAAAAGAAGTCGCCTGCATCAAAGTGCTAGGTGGCTCCAAACGCCGCTACGCCCGGATCGGCGATATCGTCGTGTGCAGCGTGAAGAGCGTCATTCCCGGCAGTGAAGTCAAGAAGAAGACCATCGTTCGCGCGGTGATTGTGCGTTGCAAGCAACCAACGCGACGCGCCGACGGCAGCTACATCCGCTTCGACAGCAACGCCGTCGTGATTCTCGACCCGGAAGGTAATCCCAGAGGCACGCGAATCTTTGGTGCCGTCGCCCGAGAGCTACGAGAAAAGAATTTCATGAAGATCGTTAGCCTCGCGAATGAGGTCGTATAAATGGCAATCCGCATCAAGGTCGGCGACATGGTGAAGGTCCTTGCGGGCGACGACGCACAACCCGGCAGCGACCAGGGCCGTGTGTCGTCTATCAACCACGCTACCCGCACAGTCGTCGTTGAAGGCATGAACAAGGTCAAGACAAGTGTCCGCCGGAGCCAGAAGAATCCGCAAGGCGGAAAACTGGAAAAGGAGATGCCTCTACCAATATCTCGCGTGCAATTCGTTTGTCCGAGTTGCGGCGAAGGCACCCGTCTGGGAGCCCGTGTGAGCGCTGACAAATCCAAAGTACGGCATTGCAAGAAGTGTAAATGGGAAGAGGAAATTTCCCCGTCAAGATCCAATTAAGAGTAAATTCGGCTAAGTGTATCGGCGAATGATGGCCGGTGAGAATGGAATATCGTCGCCAGTTTTTGGTGACAACAAGTAACTGATCCTCGAATGACGAAGACGCGACATTTGCCAGGTTGAACATGGCCCCTCGAATCCAAGAACAATTCAAAACTGAAATCCTGCCCAAGTTGGCCGAATCGTTGGGGCGCACAAACCCACATTCGTTGCCATTCTTGACGAAAATCGTAGTCAGCATGGGTGTTGGCAGCGCTACGCAGGAAAAGAAACACCTCGACATGGCTGTCGATGCGATGACACAGATCACTGGCCAAAAGCCAATTATCACTGTGGCACGCAAATCGGTGGCGGGCTTCCGACTGAGAGAAGGAATGCCCATCGGTTGCAAAGTTACTTTGCGGCGACAACGGATGTATGAATTCCTCGATCGTTTGATCGCTATTGCCTTGCCGCGTGTCCGAGACTTTCGCGGCATTAGTCGCACGGCGTTTGATGGCAATGGCAATTACAGTCTCGGTTTGACGGAACAATTAGTATTTCCGGAGCTCAATCCGGACAAATTCACGGTGGTGCAAGGGATGAACATTACGATGGTCACCAATTGCACCAGCGATCAGGAAGCTTTGATATTACTGGAAGAATTCGGCCTACCTTTTAAATCGGTAGACGACGCAGCGTAGTTTACCGGCCGTTTCAGGTGAGGAATTACCGTGGCAAGTAAGTCAAAAATTGCAAAAGCGGAACGCGAGCCAAAATTCAGCTCGCGACAAGAACGACGGTGCAAATTGTGCGGTCGTCCGCGTGCTGTGTACCGCAAATTTGGTATCTGCCGGATCTGTTTTCGAAAACTGGCCGACCAGGGATTGATCCCTGGCGTGCGCAAGGCGAGCTGGTAGGGGAGCACCAAGAACTATGATGACCGATCCCGTCGCCGACATGCTCACACGGATACGGAATGCTGTGCGAGTAGAGAGGCCTTTTGCAGAAATGCCCGTCTCCAAAATCAAGCGAGGCTTGGCAGATGTGTTGAAGCGCGAAGGTTACATCTGGGACTGGCAGGAAATCGAATCCCAACCGATTAACCAGCTGCGCATCGAACTCAAATACGGACCTAACGGCGAACGCGTAATCCAAAAGATTCGCCGCGTCAGCAAACCCGGCCGGCGCATCTATCAGAAAGCCGTCGGGCTCAGACCGATTCTCAACGGACTTGGGATTTCCATTATCAGTACAAGTGGTGGCGTGATTAGCGATCGCGAAGCGCGCAGCAAGAACGTCGGAGGGGAAGTGCTTTGCGAGGTGTGGTGATACGCAAACCGTATCGCGTGTCCCAGAATCATTAGTCAGGGCAACTGGGTTCTCAGGTTGCCGTCAAGTAACGGACAGATCGACGATGTCACGTATTGGTCAAAAACCGATAAGCGTTTTGGATGGGGTCAAAGTTTCCATTAATAACCAGACCGTGTCTGTGGAAGGCCCCAAAGGAAAGCATCCCCCTTTGAAATACCGGCCTGAAGTCACAGTGACTTTCGATGAAGCACAGAAACAGATCTGTGTCAGCCGTAACAACGATGACCGCGCGTCCCGGTCTTACCACGGCCTCACGCGATCGCTGATCAACAATATGGTGATTGGCGTCAAGAACGGATACGAAAAACGCCTCGAAATCGTCGGTGTCGGCTACATCGGTACTATCCAAGGCAAACAATTGCAGCTTCGCGTCGGTTTTGCCAACCAAATCGATGTCGAAATTCCCGCTGAGCTTGATGTAACCTGTCCAGATCAGACGCATATTGTGGTGCAGGGGTGTGACAAACAACTGGTCGGTAATTTCGCAGCGTCGGTTCGTGCTGTTCGAAAGCCCGAACCCTACAAAGGTAAAGGGATTCGCTACCAAGGCGAGTATGTTAAGATCAAACCCGGAAAAACGGCCACCTAATCCACAAATTGGTGTCCCTGTTGACTGTAGCGATAATCCAATTTTCATCCCAAACACATACCACATCTCGATTTGAGATCCCGTCAGGTAGACGATCATGAATCGCCAAAAATACCTCGAAAAACAACGCCAGCGGAGACGGTATCACGTCCGCCACAAACTACGTGGTTCAGCGGAACAACCCCGTCTTTCTGTCGATCGCAGCCTCACAAACATTGGTGGACAACTGATCGACGACGCCGCTGGTTCGACGTTAATTTCCGTCCACTCTCAAGAAAAGAGCGTACGGGGGGAAATCAAGGCGGCTGGAAACTGCGACGCGGCCGCGATCATCGGCAAACTACTCGCCGAGCGAGCGCTGGCAGCCGGAATCAAAAAGATCCGCTTCGACCGTGGTCACGGGAAATATCACGGGCGGATCGCTGCTCTGGCGAATGCCGCTCGAGAAAATGGTTTAGAGTTTTAGACGTGTCAAAGTCGCCTCGATCAAGGTGACACATCACAGGGAGTAGCTAGGCGTGGCAACCGACGAAGGTCGTACCGAACTAGTTGACAAGGTCGTGAAAATCCGGCGTTGCGCCGCGGTAGTTAAAGGTGGCCGCCGCTTCAGTTTCGCCGCCCTTGTCGTAGTCGGTAACACGAATGGGCGGGCTGGTTACGGGTATGGCAAGGCCAACGAAGTACCACCGGCAGTCGAAAAGGCCCAGAAACAAGCAACGCGAGAGATGCAAACCATTCCGGTAGAGGACGGCACCATCCCCCACCAGGTATCGGGACGTTTTGGCGCCGGACGTGTTGTCCTGGTACCCGCCGGACCTGGAACAGGTATCATCGCCGGAGCAGCTGTCAGATCGGTATGCGAGGCGGCTGGCATTACGAACATACTGACCAAGAGTTTCGGTACGAATAATCCCCTTTCTCTGGTCAAAGCAACGTTTCAGGCCCTCAGCGAGTTACGCACACTTCAAGATATTGAACGGCTGCGAGGAGTTCCGCTCTCATGATGCTTCATGACGTAAATGAAGGTAATCCCAAACGAAAACGCCGTAAGCGTATCGGCCGTGGGCCTGGCTCTGGCCACGGGAAGACCAGTGGCCGCGGGCAAAAAGGCCAGAAGTCACGAGCCGGCTGGTCACAACACCCTGTGTTTCAGGGTGGTGCGATGCCCATGATCCGCCGAATTCCCAAACGCGGATTCAACAATAAGTTTGCTTTGACGGTGGCAACCATTAACGTCAGCGAACTCGAGCAGCTGTTCGAGGCCGGCGCAGAAGTATCGCCACAAGTATTGAAAGAAAATAACAAGATCAAGTCTCGGCACGATGTGCTCAAGATTCTCGGCAATGGGAATCTAACAAAATCCCTGACAGTCACCGCGCACCGTTTCAGCAAGGCTGCCCGCGAGAAGATCGAACAAGCGGGAGGCACGGTCAATGAAATCGCAGTCAAGACAACCGTCGCGGAAAAGAAGCGGCAAGCCAAGGAGGCGGCAGCATCGAAATAGCTCGAAAGGTTCGGACCCACCACGTGGCAGTTCGGACTTAGTGTGACTGGCTTAGTTACTCGACAGATTCACGTGGCCAACCTGATAAGCAAGGATCGCAAGTCAGGATTTTTTTTTTCGTTAACTCCTCACTAGGGGATGGATCGGTACCATGTGGGAAAAGTTGCGTGTTGTCTTTACGATTGAAGAGCTGTGGGGTCGAGGTCTCAAAGGGTTCTTGAATAGCAAGATTAAATTCACCCTCATGCTGCTAGCCATCTACCGGATTGGCTGGCACATTCCCTTGCCTTTCATCAATCAAGACAGTGCCTCCCTATCTGGTGAGGGCAGCAACGGCCTTACCGAATTCATCGACAAGGTCGCTTTATTTGCTGCCAGCGACCTACGCCAGGCAACCATTTTTGGCCTGGGAATCATGCCGTATATTTCCGCTTCTATCATTTTCCAGCTGCTCGGCAGTGTGTACCCGCCGATCGAAGCACTGAAAAAAGAAGGGGAAAGCGGCCGAAAAAAAATCAACGAGTATACGCGGTATCTGACGGTTGTCTTATGCCTTTTCCAGAGCTGGGCGTATCTCAAGTTCACGATCGGCGTGAGCGAGGGACTCGTCTCCGAAGAGTTCCAGGCCGCTGACGGTACTTCACTCTACTTTGGTTGGACGCTGGTATCCGTGCTGACCATGACCTGTGGAACAGTCTTTTTGATGTGGCTGGGTGAGCAGATCGACGAACATGGCATCGGCAATGGCATCAGCTTGTTAATTATGGCAGGCATCCTGGCTCGCATGCCACAAGCAATGTCCGACATGATTCGCGAAGCAAAGCCAGAACTGGTCGGCCTACAAAAAGGTGAAATTGGTGTCGAGACACTCATTGTCCTTGTCTGTCTTTTCCTGTCGGTTGTGGCAGGCGTTGTATTCATCACTCTCGGTCAACGTCGCATTCCAACTCAGAGTGCAAAACACGTGCGTGGCCGGCGCGTCTACGGTGGCCAACGTCAATTTTTGCCACTCAAGATCAATCAAGCTGGTGTGATGCCAATCATTTTTGCCAGTAGCTTACTGATGTTGCCCTCGTTGTTGTTTAACGGGTTGAGCCGCATAGCGTGGCCAAGCGGCTTCAACTTCCTCGCCTCCTTGTTCGGCTCAGGAACCTCATTTATCTATAATCTCCTGTATGTAATGATGATCTTCTTCTTCTGCTATTTCTGGACAGCGATCACTTTCAACCCAAAAGAAATGGCTGAAAATCTGAAGGATTATGGGACCTTCATACCTGGGCACCGCCCAGGAAAACGAACCGAAGATTATCTCGAAAAAGTGATGTTACGAATCACTTACGTAGGAGCTGGCTTCCTGGCATTGGTCGCAATCGTTCCCACGATTGTTTCGGGTTCGCTGGGCGTTAACTTTCGAGTCGCTAGTTTCTACGGCGGAACTGGCTTGCTGATTGCTGTCAGTGTTGCGTTTGATCTAGTACAGAAAATAGATAGCCATTTAGTAATGCGGAACTACAAAGGGTTACTGGAAGGCTAATCCACATAGGTTGAAACCATCATGCTTGTTGTCTTCATCGGACCTCCCGGTGCTGGGAAAGGAACACAGGCTAAAAGGTTACGAGAGCATTTGGCGGTTCCCCATATCTCTACTGGTGAACTCATGCGAAATGTGGAAAGCTCACAAACCGACTTGGGAAACCAGGTCGGTGAGTGTCTCCGTCGGGGAGAGCTCGTACCTGATGATTTGGTCATCGGAATCGTTGAACAACGCATCGGCCAACCCGATTGTGAAAATGGTTGCCTGTTTGATGGGTTTCCCCGGACGGTCACCCAGGCGGTCCAGTTTGACCACTGCCTAAAAACCAAGGAGAAATCGCTGGATCTAGCCGTTGCCTTGAGCGTAACACGACCTGAACTCATCTCGCGTCTCAGTGCCCGCGGCAGACGAGATGACACCCCCGAGACCATTGCCAATCGCCTCGACGTCTATGACGCACATACCCTGCCGTTACTCGCCTATTACGAGCAGCGGGGCATACTGGCTAACGTGGATGGCACTGGAAGTGAAGACGAGGTCTTCGAGCGTATCAAGCAGGCCATCGACCGCCATGTGACAGAAACAGCCTGAGCCATTGGCCACTGGGTCCCATGCCGAACCCTTCCCAGGGGACAACCGGGGTTGTGATTCAGACCGCGTCTCCCCTTTGGTCCGACAGAACAACCACCAACTTCCATTCAGACGAGAAATTCACTACCCCGTACCCTTGATCGGTTTAGCCACCGAAGCTTATACTAGCTCGCTTTAGATGAGCCGCCGATCCCAGGGCTTTTGGAACCCGAGAAATGAAAGTCCGTTCCAGCGTAAAACGCATTTGCGAGCACTGTAAGATTGTGCGGCGAAAAGGCCGCGTCTACGTAATCTGCTCAAACCCTCGCCATAAGCAACGCCAAGGTTGACTCGCCATGGAGAGTGTTGGGGATTGGATTAACTCACAAGTTTGGCGCGACCTTGACTAGACACCGAATCCCGCATCGCGGGTCACTTATTTCGAGCCAAGCTTGTCTCAGGAAACAGCCTTCCCAACAAGATGATGCCCCTTACTTTTTGTTGAGTTGCGCCGACCGCGCTGTGACCTAGGAGTCTCCGTACATGCCACGTCTATTAGGTGTTGATATCCCTAACGATAAGTCTGCTGCGACGTCCTTGACGTACCTGTATGGCGTCGGCCACAAGACCGCTCGTGATTTATGCCACAAAGCCGGCATCGACCCAATCCGCACTGCACGCGACCTGGCAGAAGATGAATTGGGCCGATTGGCAGCGCTGCTGGAACGCGATTACGTCGTTGAGGGTATGCTTCGGCGCCAGCTGCAACAAAGCGTTACACGACTGAGAGATATCAAGTGCTACCGGGGACTACGACATCGACATGGATTGCCCGTACGTGGACAACGCACGCGCACCAACGCCCGAACTCGTAAAGGGCCCAAAAAGACTGTGGCTGGAAAGAAGGGTGTCAAGGATCTCAGGTAGCGTACCTTTTGTTTTAAGACAGCAGGATGGATCACCTGCTGTCAGGAATGTCTGAACACGACCGTAACTAATTAGATGTAAATCCGGTCGAGTTTTCGATTGAGGAGCAACGATAACCGTGTCAAAGACCAAAAAACGTAGAACGCGGCGGAATGTCACCGTCGGCGTTGCTCACATCCGTGCGACATTTAATAACACCACGGTGACCATCTCAGATACAAAAGGCGACACTCTCTGTTGGGCAAGTGCCGGCACGTGTGGGTTCAAAGGGAGCCGCAAGAGCACGCCGTTTGCTGGCCAATGTGCGGCGCAACAAGCAGCGGAAAAGGCTGCGAAATTTGGCGTGAAGGAAGTTGGAGTCCATGTAAATGGCCCAGGGTCGGGTCGAGAAAGTGCTATTACCGCGCTCCAGTCCGCTGGCATTCTTGTCAAATTTATACAGGACGTAACCCCAATTCCGCACAACGGGTGCCGCCCTCGCAAGAAACGCAGAGTCTAGCGGCAAAGAACAGTTCATTCAGGCAATTCATCCAGGCAACAGACTCATACGACGTCGACGGAAAACCCAAATCCGCTTTGTTTCGCGGTTGCGTTTTTACCCGACAGGATCCAGGGGGAGCTTTCCATGCATATTCGGTGGCGCGGACTTGAACTGCCAAGCATTGTGGAATGCGATCGCGACACGCTAACCTCAACTTACGGACGCTTTGTCGCCGAACCGTTTGAACGGGGGTTTGGTGTCACTGTCGGCAACAGCTTGCGGCGCATTATGCTGTCGAGCCTCGAGGGAAGTGCCGTCACCCAGATCAAAGTCCGCGGGGCACAACACGAATTCAGTACTGTTCCAGGTGTTCTTGAGGACACCACGGACATCATCTTGAATGTCAAGTCACTCGTGGTGAAAAACCACAGTGACTCAACTCGGGTCGTTACTGTCGAAAAAAACGAAGCCGGCCCGATTCTTGCCAGTGACATTGAAACCGACCAGTCAATTGAAGTAATTGACGGGAATCACGTACTGGCAACCCTCACCGACGATGTACCGTTCATGATGGAAATGGTCGTCGAAAATGGCCGCGGGTACCTTCCCGCATCAGACCAAAGTGCCGGCGATCATGAAATCGGCATCATTCCGATTGATGCGGTTTATAGCCCAGTCACGCGTGTGCGTTATGACATTGAAGAAACACGAGTTGGCCAAAAGACGAATTACGACAAACTTACGTTAGAGATTTGGACGAATGGTTCTATTCATCCGGAAATGGCACTGGTTGAAGCTGCCAAGATCTTCCGGAAACATCTCAATCCGTTTGTGCAATACTCGGAACTCGGCCCGCGGGTTCACTCTCCAGCTCGCTCTGGAGACAATTCAGTGGATGCGGCGCTGGAACAGAAACTCAACATGAGTCTGGCCGAGCTCAAATTGTCCGTAAGAGCCGGCAACTGTCTTGAAGGCGAAAATATCAACAGCGTGCGAGACCTTGTCCAACTCACCGAAGACCAGTTGTTAGAAGTTAGAAACTTCGGCGAAACCACGCTAACTGAAGTACAGGAAAAACTAAACGAGCTCGGGTTGCACTTGTCGATGCGAGTGCCACAGGCTCCTGCAGCATTGTAGTACAGCGGCCCGTCTTTCACCTTGCACTGAAATGTTCCGCGGCGACCCAAACCACACAACGCGGTGACAACAGGCAAGGCGGCAACGATAGGCCCAAAGCGAGACTTCCCATGCGACACAGAAGACGAGGACGACGACTCGGACGCAGTTCGAGCCACCGCAAGGCGATGATGCGCAATATGGCGACCAGTCTCTTTCTGACGGTGCGAGAAAAGGACGATCGCATACATAAGAAAGATGAAGACGGCCATCGACTTCCGGAAGATGGGCGAATCCGTACCACGCTGCAAAAGGCCAAGGAAGTCCGCGCCCTGGTCGAAAAGTGCATTACGATTGCAGTCCGATCTCAAGCTGCCATGAAGCATTCCAATGGCTTGCTTCCAGCGGAACACCGGCCTGAAAAGCAACCCCGGCCCAATCCCAACGACCCCGTTGCGACGTGGACTGACGAATTGAGAGCGCAAAGACGTGCATGGCTTGATGCACGACGCGAATGGCGCGAGAGTGAGCAGGGCCAACAATGGGCTGAAGCACGTGCGCCCGTCGTTGCTGCCCAAAGACGCGTTATGCAGTTATTGGGTAACAAACGGAAACTAAAACGATTGCCGGCGTTGACAGACGCCAAGAAAAGAAACGGGAAACTGCGCCAAAGAGGGCGAACCAACAGTTTCTTCATGCTGACTCCTGAACGGCAAGCCGTTAACATCCTGTTTCATATCCTCGGAGAGCGTTTCGAGGACCGTCCTGGCGGCTACACACGAATCCTCCGACTGGCAAAACCACGACTTGGGGATGCTGGTACAAGGGCGATCCTGGAGATTATTACCCCCACTCCTGACGACTCCAGTCCGGACCGGCACAAACGAGTCCGCGCAGCCGCCGAAAAGCCCGACTTTGACGATGCAGCCGTAACCGACGATGCAGCCGTAACCGACGATGCAGCCGTAACCGACGATGCAGCCGCAAGCCCGGCTGATGATGACGACCAACCAAAAGGCGAGTAGCTGATCTGGTTAGCGGATTCCCTGGGGTTGGACAAAAACGCGCGTCTTCGCCTCGTATACGTCTCCTGATGCCGCCCCTCTGGATGTAATCCCCCGACGTCGCAGTGCCATTTCGTATTGGTGGCTAGCGACTTCCAGTCTACGATATGCTGTCGCACATTCAGCAAATACCTGAGTCATCGCAGGCAGGCGTGTCAATGTGCGTTGCTGACGCTGCGATCCAGTAGGACTGTGTTTAGTGTGGTACTGGAAACCTGGCAGGATGTTACTTCGGATGAGGGCGACGACGTGCTCGAATCGAATCCACAGCCCCCTTCAACTTCAGCCCAGAGGCTGGAGACTTCTGCACCAACCACGAGCAAGACCGGTTTCGACTTCACTGCGCATATGCGTTCGATGATCGAAGACGCTGTCTCTCGGCTACCCGAACTACATCACATCGACTTGACTCGAGTTGCGATTACGTTTTCCCAAGCGCGAAAACGAGTAACGCACGGGTTATTCGCCACGTTGACCCCAATGCGTTTTGAAAACGGTGCCAGAACAGGTCTGCGCAATGGCCGACGTTGGCGCGTACAGGAGATTCTGGGCCCCGACAAACAGGAAATGCTCTACATTCTCAGTTTCTACCTGCCACGGTTTATGGATGTTGACTTCCAGGAGAAACTAGTGACTATTTTCCATGAATTGTGGCATATCAGTCCTGAATTCAATGGTGATCTGCGCAGGCATCCGGGGCGTTGCTATGCACACACCCATTCCCAACAAGAGTACGACGCTCGAATGGCCGTACTCGCAAGCAAGTGGTTACGCTGCAAACCTCCTGAATGCCAGTACCAGTTCTTGAAATATCGTTTTCAGGAACTACAAAGTCGTTACGGGCGTATCTACGGCCTCCACGTGACGCATC
>CAZITS010000025.1:0-17227 GCA_964542185.1 uncultured Pirellulaceae bacterium | reverse complement strand
TGATAACAACAAGCCAGGTTACCGCTGTACCTCGATCCGCTTTGCTTCAACACGGGGAGCCTTCGGAATCGTGACGAGCAATACCCCGTCACGGTATGTGGCGTCGATGTGATCGGCATCCACGTCCTCGCCCAATACAATCAGTCGCTCAAACTTGCCATATCCACATTCCGTGCGGAGTCGCTTTTTTGCATTTTCGGACTCCCTCCACTGACGTTCACCGGAGATAGCAAGCTGACCATCCTTGAACTCAATCTGCAGCGCCTCAGGTGACACTCCAGGCAAGTCCAGGGCTATCTCTACATGCCCTTCGCCTTCCGAAATATTGAGCGCGGGAAAAAACGTATCCTGATCAGGTGATCGATCGACTCCCAATTGATCAAACAGCAGAGAAATCTCGCCCGGCAGATTGGAAAACAACTTCGAACCATGCCGCCGCTGTGCAGCCTGAAATTTAACCATGCCAATTCTCCTTGCCTGAACACACCCCTTGTCTACTGTGTTGCGCATTGCCCCTTCTGCTGGGATGTAAAGCAATTGGGGAATGCAACGTGGTGATCAAATAGTCACGCAGCTCCTGGTGCCTCGTACTCGCCTGTTCGCAGCATCTCTGACCATCTCGCTGATAGCCCACCAATCGTCGCCGCATTCAGTAACCCCCTTCCGGCACGGGGAATCAGGAGCTGATGTAATGAACTGCAAGAACCGTGCCATTCAACCATACAAAAGTCGCAACCAACTCGCATCAAAGGTTTTATGAATATTCAAAGCCCCAGATAATTTGGTTATCAAACAAGTACATACCGCCAGGGGTGCCATTTTGGCAGATAAATCCCCATCGAAGAATTAGTGCCATTTTGGCACCATCGCCTACTCGCCGCGACCCAGGCATTGGCATTTACCCTCTTCTCCGTATGAAATTGGCTGCTGCGCAAGTGAAATGCAAACCAGCGGAGTAGTCCCTGGTGCCCGCCCAGTTAAGCGGGTTAGAGTGTTTCAGGGCTCATTTCGCCGGGATCAACGAGCGACTTCGGAGCCAGGACCGCCTATGCGGAGCTAAACATAATGTGGGGATAATCCATCGTCACACAGCAAGGAGGTACTGCCTGGATCATTTCGCGGTTGAAAAACTGCTCCGATCCCTACCACCCCTGAAACACAAATAAAGAAGACACACCGACTTACCCGACGCCTGCCAATAAATCTCCTTCTCTGGCTTGGGGGCGGACGACAATAGCCGTGTTCGGGAAAGCTCAAGTGCGGACTTGGTGCCACATGCAGAGCTGTAGCGATCCGATAGCAAGGGCCCAGTTCATCAGCAATAACACCCTGGATCATTCTGTCCTGTTTTCTTATGCGAATTTTCTGATGCGAAAGCTAGCGAATGCTTATATCTCAGATTAGAATTGAGGAAATGGGGCAAACGTAGGCCCAGGATCGATGTTGACGATCAGGCATTTTAGGTGTTTTTGTTAACTTGGGAGGCATGAGAAATGCAACGCTTGTTTGTAGGATTTGGTTGTGGATTGTTGATGTTCGCGATTTCTGGTATCGCCAGCGCCGCTGACGAAAAGCAGAAACCAGCACCGGCCCAGAAGCCCACGCAGAAGGCTGAAAAGAAGCCCACGCAGAAAGCAAAGCCGGCTCAAAAACCCACACAGAAGAAGGCTGTCCAGAAGAAGGTCAAGCCGACGCAAAAACCGGCCCAAAAGCCGACCCAGAAAAAAGCCAAGAAGCCGACCCAAAAGCCGACCCAGAAGGGTGGCAAGTCCGCACGCGTGCTGAATCGCGTTCGGGGTCGATTGGTGGCTTACCGCCGCTAGGGCTTAGAATAGCCAAATTGGGTTTACGTTAAAGGCACCCTCCTAGTGAGGGTGTTTTTTTTTGCGCTCTGGTTCTCTGTATTCAAAAAAACCAATTTCAGTAGAACAAGTCGCTCCTTCAAGGTTACCGGGCGGCTCCCTTGAGACTGGGTGAAAATGCCACTACGTTGGTGGGATAAAGTCCTTTGACTGGTACTGGAATTCCCATCCGACAAGAGTCCGGTTTCCGTAATCGTTTTTTCTTATGCAACCGACTCAATGCCTACACCGCTTTCTGGATTGCACCAGCGATAACAAGTAATCATCGAACTGAACGGCCGCTGTCGCCGATTTGATACAAGTCTGAAAGTTGATTTACCTGGACACACTTGCGGTATCCAGGTGTTTGTCAAATAGCCCTTATTAATTCGCGCGGGGTACTAGTCCTGCGTTGAAGTTTCGTAAGCGAGAAGGATGGATCTGA
This sequence comes from uncultured Pirellulaceae bacterium, assembly GCA_964542185.1. Classification (GTDB taxonomy): domain Bacteria; phylum Planctomycetota; class Planctomycetia; order Pirellulales; family Pirellulaceae; genus UBA9264. The sequence goes on along the minus strand of CAZITS010000025.1, from coordinate 14,941 downwards.
TGGGAACCACGGCCGTCGCCTTGACGTTACTTGCCGCCGCAATCGCACAGTCACCGGGACGCCGTAGCCAACCCACCGGAGGGCGTATCCAAAAACAAGAAATCGACTACCAAAAGGAAGCGTTTCAACAGTGGTGGGAAACTGATTTTGTAACCAAGCTGGACGACCTTCCTACACAGGGTGTGGTCCCCAAACATCGAGTACCTTACTCCGGCCATGACTACCCGGATCGAGGCGGCGGAACTATGAGGGTACTGCGGAAATACGATCGTGCATTTCACGGTGGCCAAGGCGTAGCCGTCGCCTTTGAACGGAAAGACATTGTTGCTCATCGACGCGGCCTGTTTGGTAGAACGCCGTCGGATAACGGACCGCGACGTGGTCTCTTTGGACGCAGACTGGACGATACCGGTAACAATCGTTTGTTTTCCAGCGGTCGACGTACCGGCCTGGGTGGAGGCCTGTTCATTGGGCGAATTCCCGCCTGGCACGGGCACTGCAATGGCTGGACGGCTGCCGCAATTCGACACGCAGAGCCGCAAAACAACGTAGTGCGCCGAGGAGTTGTCTTTACTCCGGCCGATATCAAGGGCCTCCTCGCGGAAATTTACATCTACAACGACACTGAGTTCCTCGGCGGCGTGGACTACATCATGAATCCGGCGACGATCCATCTGGTTCTCACCAACTGGCTCGGCCGAGGTTCACATCCGATCGGCATGGAAACTACCCCGGGTAAAGAGGCCTGGAATTATCCGATTTACTCGTTTGCAACTGTCTCACAGAAACTACCCGGCGGCCGATACGCTGATGTCGACACCACCGTCGAATACGCTACGAGTACGCCCTCGGAACAAGAACAGTCGCCTCGCAACAGCGAAAAAATGGAATTTCGTTACCGCCTGGAGTTAGATGGCCAAGGCAATGTTGTTGGTGGAGACTACATGCGCGGCAGTAGCCGGATCGACATGCTGTGGGCACCACTCAACCCGGTCCAAGGCGGGAAGAAAGGGAACGAGCTGGGAAATCCTTACGTCAACGTCAAAGAAGTCCTGGCAATGTGGCGCGACTCGGTACCGCAGAAAGTTCGCAAGAATTGGTTGAACATTGATCCACCACCCGAAGACCGCGTATTGGACACGACCGAAAACGCAGCAGGCTCTCCACAGCCTGCCGAACAGAAAGAAGACGCCGTCTCTACAGCAACGCCCTCAACGGTGCAAACACCTTAAAGCGAGAGAGACCACAATCACCAGTGTGCGTCACCTCTAGCCGTAGTTTTGGGACTGAATAACCGCCGATGCTCCAGTAAGTGGTTGGTTTGTAGATCTCTTTCCGATTGCCCACGTGCATGGGGGTGGCAAACGCCTGAAAATCCTGTTTCCACCGAAACCAGCAGAAAGTACTCGCTTGCCGTCTATCAGGGCAAACCAACTGCTTTTAGTTGGCAGTCGAAAGTGGCTTGAACGTCCGTGGAACATTGTGAACGCCGGTATTGTTCCTTGCGCACACGACGAACTCGCCTCTGAGGTTGCAGAAAGTCCAAACACAACGTGGGACGCTGACAACCACTCCGCCACGATGGGCCAGTTACGGAACGTCGAAGGAACACCCTTCCAGATCTTCAACTGCCCGGCGCAAATCTGCTGGAACAGGGTGGCTCTGCTGGGCCTGGTAGTCAAAGAGAACCATCACGGACTCTCCATCGGCAACCAGTTTTTGTTGTTGCTGACTGTAAATCGCATGCTGTACCGTCATACTGCTGGTACCAATACGCGTCATTCTCCCGCCGATGTACAGGAAATCGGGGTGGCGCACTTGCAATCGATAATTGCAGCTAATGCGTGCCAGGATAGGTGCCAGCTCGGGTTCTTGAGGTGCGGCTGCCAGCCCACACCGGGTCGTATACTCCATGCGATTGGACTCAAACCAACGGAAGTAGACCACATTGTTGACATGCCCAAAGGCATCTTGATCACCCCATTGCACAGCTACTGTGGTAATCACCGAATAGTCCGCCAATGCATCCGGTTTTTCAATGGTGGGCATAAGCCATGGCACTCTTAAAGTAGCGTCTGACAAATCTGCTCCGCATACTGCTGCCGCAGGCCATTAGGCGAAGAGTTCCCGAACCACATGGCCGTGGACATCTGTAAGACGGAAATCACGACCGGCGTAACGATAGGTCAATTTTTCGTGATCCAGACCCATCAAATGCAGGATCGTTGCATGAAAATCATGAACGTGAACTCGGTCTTCAACAACATCAATACCATGATCGTCGGTCGCGCCGTAGACGATACCCGGCTTCACTCCCCCCCCAGCAAGCCATGATGAAAAACACTGGTGGTGATGCTCTCGTCCTTTCGCTTTGGGGTCTTGATGATACGGAGTACGGCCAAATTCCGTAGTCCAGACCACCAATGTGTCATCGAGCATACCGCGTTGCTTCAAGTCACGAATCAGGCCTGCGATCGGCTGATCTACGTTCTTTGCCAACGGCCGATGCGTCGCCATGTCACCGTGCGCATCCCAGTTCGCCGAAGATCCCACATCAATCAACTCAATGAAACGGACCCCTCTTTCAGCCAACCTTCTAGCCATCAAACATTGCCAGCCAAACCCCTCGTGCTGACCAGGCTGGAGCCCGTATAAATCCAAGGTCGCCGGCGATTCATGAGAAAGATCAAACGCTTCGGGTGCGGCCTGCTCCATGCCAAACGCGGTTGTAAAAGAGCGAATCCGCGCAGCCAAAGATGAGTCATGGTTTCGTTGAGCAAGGTGCAAGCGATTTAAACGCTGCAATTCTTGCAGCTCCAACGCCTGCAGCTCTCGAGGCTGAATCAATGGAGTTACATTTGCTACCGGATCGCGACCTGGCAATACACGCGTTCCTTGATATGCCGCAGGCAAAAAATCGGAACCCCAGGTTTGCGTACCAGCATATGGCGCCTTGGGAGCAACAACCATAAACGGTGGCAGGTTGATGTTCTCGGTCCCCAAACCATAACTCACCCAGGCCCCCAAACTTGGCCGTGCAAAAGTAAACGATCCCGTGTGCATTCCCAAGGATGCTTCATAGTGATTGGTGTGATCCGAAGACATGGAACGAATAACACACAAGTCGTCAACAATTTCGCGTGTGTGGGGAAACAAGTCACTTACATGTGTGCCGCACTTTCCACCACGCCGAAACTTCCAATCCGGTGTCTTGAAATAGAAGTTGTAGTCACCGTACTTCCCCTGCCAGTTGTCAATCTTAACGGTCTTGCCATGATCCCCGAACAACCTGGGTTTCGGATCAAAAGAATCGACGTGAGACACACCGCCCGTCATGAACATAAAAATCACCCGTTTAGCGCGCGGCGCAAAATGGGGCGTTTTCACGCGTAACGGATCCTGAGACAAATCCTTGTCTTGTGCACAAGCGTGACCAGCAGCCATCAGAGAACCGCCGCCCGCGGCAATGGCCTGCAAGAATGCACGACGACCAGAGAGATCTTTCCTTGCCACGTCCTACCTCACTTCTCAAAAAGCGACCGAACACACCAAGTAAGCGCACCGACCCTACCAAGAATCTGGTCCCGGTCTACCAGCACAACTCTCCAGAGCAACGAACTCAACTGGGTATATATCGATCATAATAGCTCGACCAAAACACCTTGCCAATTCCGCCTGGTCGCAGATCACCGGCAGTTGACAGCTGCGTGAGTGTCTTCCCACCAATCTAAACCTTAACCATTCCGTCCACAGTGCCAGGCAGGCGACGGTGCCGCCGGGCAACCATCACAACATTTATTCAGATCCAAGCACACAATCACGAATCCAACCAGGCCGCGTGGTCTCCCAAAGATCACGCCAGCGGTTTTACGAATCATCATCTGCACCGTGGGCCGCCAGTGCCTGACGCAAGAATTGGCCGGTGACTGACGCTGGGTGTGCGCTAACCTCCTCCGGAGTCCCCGCCACAACGACTTTTCCACCACGCTGTCCGGCTCCTGGACCTAAGTCAATCAGATAATCTGCGGCACGGATCAATTGCAGATTGTGTTCGATAACGACTAGCGAATGTCCAACCGAAAGTAATGCATCAAAACAGTCTATTAATTGAACAACGTCGGAATAGTGTAATCCCGTTGTCGGTTCATCCAACAGGAAGAGTGTACGGTGGCGCGTCGTAGATGCCGTATATGTTGCCAGTTTGAGGCGCTGGGATTCTCCGGACGACAACGTATTGGCCGGTTGTCCAAGACGCAAGTAATCCAGTCCCACATCAATCAACGGCTTCAATCTGGCTTGCACCTTGGGATAACCCCGAAAAAATGAAAACGCATGCCGCACCGTCATTTCCAGAACTTCGGCAATGTTGCGGTCACGGTGCCGAACCGCCAAGATCTCTTGCCGATAACGAGTTCCACCGCATTGGCTGCATTTCATGAATACATCCGCAAGGAATTGCATGTCGATCTCGACATGCCCCACGCCTTTGCACTGGCTACAACGCCCACCATCAACATTGAAGCTGAAATGCCCCGGCGTGTAATTGTGAGTCCGGGCGTCAACTGTCTCTGCGAAAACCTTCCGGATTTCATCAAACGCCTTGATGTAGGTCACCGGATTAGACCTGGGAGAACGCCCGATCGGACTTTGATCAACGAAAATAACATCCTCAATCTGGCCATCACCGAACACTTCTGAGTAGGGTAACGGATTTTCTGTTTTCTTCTGTTTCCGTCGACACAATGCCGGGAACAGCGTCTCTTGAACAAGCGTACTCTTTCCCGAGCCGCTCACACCCGTTACGACACAAAGCACTCCCAGAGGAAACTCCACCGTCAAATCTTCCAGGTTGTGCCCACACGCACCTTCCAAGCGAATTTTCCCGCGACCGGGCGGACGCCGTTCATTCGAAAACACCCTTCCCCGACGCCCCATCAAATAATCGCCGGTAAGACTGTTTCCCTCCTGACAAAGTTCCTGCAGCGTACCCTGACACACCACTTCACCACCATGGTCTCCAGCTCCAGGCCCAATTTCAATCAGTCGGTCGGCTGACCGCAACATGGCCTCTTCATGCTCTACCACCACGACGGTATTACCGCGATCTTTCAGGGCATCAATCGCGGCAATCAAGTTCTTCGTATCTTGCGGATGAAGGCCAACAGAAGGCTCGTCGAGCACGTACAACATATTGACCAAATTCGATCCCAGTGAAGAACTGAGAGCAACACGTTGCGTTTCCCCACCACTTAATGAACTGATCGGACGGTCCAACGTGAGGTATCCCAGCCCCACAGACTCCAAAAAAAACAATCGTGACTGAATCTGCTCCACCAAGACTCGAACAATTTGCGTTTCGCGTTGCGTCCAAGCCAATCCCGAAAGAAACGCGTTCGCTTCTTTAACCGTCAGGCAGGTTACTTCAGCGATATTCCTCTCACCAATTTGTGTCGCCAAAGCCTCCTTGCGCAGACGCCAACCCTGACAAGCAGAACATTCCCCATAGCTCTGCCACTGCTTGATAAAAGCTGAATTCCGACGCTCTACTGAGCTCCGTTCCAAACGTTTGAAAAATCCTAGAACACCGACAAACTCGGACCCAACCACGCCATGGCAAACCATCTCCCAATGGTTCTGGCTTAACTCTGCGACCGGTGTATCAACAGGCAAACCAAGAGATCCAGCAACCGCGAGTAATTGCTGCAGTTCTTCCGCATGCTCTGGCACCGTCCATGGCGCAATTGCGCCGTCTCGAATAGTCTTACCCCGATCGGGAAAGACCAGTTCTGGGTTAATCGCAAGGACAGTTCCAGTCCCTTCACACTCAGGACATGCGCCCAACGGACTATCAAAACTAAACAACCGCACCTCGGGCGGAGGATATTCCAATTCACAGCGTTCACAATTCCAACTTGCACTGAAACGGACGAGTCTCCAGGGCTTCCCGGAAACGGTAGACAACTCACTTTCTTTCAAGTTGTCGATGGCACGACCGCCCTCCACGAATAACGCACAGCGCCCGTTCCCATTTTCAAAGGCAGTTTCCAGCGAATCGAGCAATCGTGCCTCATCAATTGATCGAGTCGAAAAACGGTCAACAACTACCCACAGCTGCTGAGATGCCACCTGACCGCTCAACCTTCCAACCGATTCCGAAGACAAACGCACCAGTTCTGAATTACAGATAACACGCACAAACCCCTCTTTGCGCAAGCGGTCAAGCACACTTACGAGTGATTCCTGCTCAGAGACATCTGAGGGAAACACCAACATAGCCCGCACATCTGACGAGCATTGTCGCAACTGATTGACAATGGCAGCCGGAGAGTCACACTGGATCGGTACGCCACATTCTTGACAAATAACCTGTCCAGCTTGCGCGAACAGAACCCGCAAGTGATGAAGAATTTCAGACGCCACCCCAACCGTATTACGAGTATTTTGGTTCAGAGTCTTGCGTGTCACGGCAATCGCTGGTGGGATTCCATCAATGCGATCCGCGACTGGTTTGTCGAGTTGGTCCAAGAATCGTCGAGCATAAGCAGAAAAGCTCTCGATGTACCTCCGTTGACCTTCCGCGTACAGAGTATCTAATGCCAAACTGGTTTTGCCACTTCCGCTGACACCACAAATGACGGTCAATTCTCCGTGTGGAATGTCCAGGTCTATCCCCTTAAGGTTGTGGACCTCGATACCCCGAAGGACAATTGCCGCGGGCCTCTCCGTTTCCGCACTCAGAGAATTGTTCACCAAACTACAGTCCTATTCCATAGGAATGCCACGACGACAATCTAGCCATCGTAACGCGTGGCCTGTAATCCGTCCAAGTTGGACAGATCGCAAAATTGCTCTGAGAGACGACGAGAATTACGCACACGCCATCGACATCGAGCAGCTCTGTAAAATGTCATCACAGACACTCCTGCTCATTCAGGCGGGCTGACAGGTCGCAATCCAGATCCGAGCGTTATCTGCTCACACCTCGCAGGCTGACAGGAGAACATAAATCGTGACTGAAAAAGTCAAGTGGGGCATCCTTGGTTGCTCGCGTATTGCACGCACTGCATTGATCCCCGCATTGCAGGCGTCTGATCAGACTGAACTTACAGGGATCGCTAGCCGAAATCTCCAAACCGCAGTCCATTGGGCAGCTGAATTTGACATTCCTCGTTCCTACGGAAACTACAACGATCTCGTGTGCGATCCCGACATCGATGTTGTTTACATTGGCCTGCCGAATCATTTGCACTGCGAATGGACATTGTCCGCAGCCCAAAATGGCAAGCATGTACTTTGTGACAAGCCACTGGCATGTCAACTCGCTGAGGCGAAACAAATGGCTTCCTGTTGTAGCCTGAACAACGTTATGCTCATGGAAGGATTTATGTGGCGACACCATCCACGAACTCAACGGCTGGTAGAGTTGATCAATCAGGGCAAGATTGGAACATTGCAAATGATTCGATACTCTTTCGCATTACCAATGCCGCAAAACGATTGGAGATGGAATCCTGCTACAGGCGGTGGTGCCTTGTTGGACATCGGGTGCTACGGCGTAAATACTGCCCGTTTGCTATGTAACGCTGAGCCTGTCGGCATCCAGGCGTTTGCACATAAAGAGCCGAACAAAGTCGACGTTACCACTGTGGCATCGCTCCTGTTTCCCGACAATGTGCTGGTCCAAATTGACTGTGGATTCACTTCGCCCTTTCGCTACCGCGTCGAAGTGATTGGCAGTGACGCCACCTTGCTCGTCACGCGCAAATCTCTGTCCGGACCTCCGCCACAGCTGTATTTCTGCATTGATGAACAAGTTCGACCAATCCACTTTGGGGAAGACGACCAATTTGCAAGGATGGTGGAACACTTTACTACAGACATTCAAGCTGGCTGCGGCTTGCGGCCACCAGCAGAAAACGGCGTCGCCAACATGCAGGTACTGGACCGCATCGCTAGTGCAATCGCCACATGGCGATAATCTGAGCTATGCCTGGAACCCCAAGCCAATCAGGACTACTACGCGTCTGACGTGTACAAATCCGCGCCAATTCACATAACCGGAAAAGGTTAGCACGCCTGGCTTTCGAATCTCCCTCCCCTTGTAGCACTGATCGCTTTTCGTAGGATTGGCATCGCATCTCCCCGCTTTTATTCGGTCGCTCGCACAACTGATAACGCAGCAGCCGAATCGAAACATCGATTGTTTGAGCGGGCGACAGTTCTGAAACACCTGGCAAAATAACTGGCATGCCTCCGACAATTCTGATTGTCTATTGTGTGGTTGTTACACTGGCGTCGCTCGCCGGCGGTTGGATCCCTCGTTTCTTTCGTCCAACCCACGTCCGAATGCAAGTCGCCATGAGTTTTGCTGGGGGATTGATGCTAGGTGTTGCAGTGTTACATCTACTGCCCCACGCTATCGAGGAATCTCATTCTGTTCATCACGCTGCAGCCTGGACAATGGTTGGCATGCTGACCATGTTTTTCATGATCCGGCTTTTTCACGTACATGAACACGGGCATCACGACCCTTCGTTTCATTCACACCCGAAGCAAGTCGATGACTCACCACAGCCTGAAGATAACTGTGGGCACACACATGATGCACCACAGACAGCTGCTTCGTCAGGCATTAGTTCACTGGGACTGTTTTTCGGACTCGTGCTGCATACCTTGATTGACGGCAGCGCGCTTGCAGCCAGTGTTGCGGCTGGAGCAGAAGATGGCTCCACTGCGGGACTCATTGGCTTGGGTACATTTATGGCAATCTTGCTACACAAACCGTTGGACGCCTTAGCGATCACCTCAATGCTGACGGTCCAAGGCTGGAGCCCGACTTGGATTACCCGACTGAATCTGATTTTTGCGCTCGTTTGTCCGGCAGGTGCGCTGGCGTTCTTCACCGGCGTCAATCATCTCACAGGTGCACAACCCGTGATTGGCGCGGCTTTGGGATTCTCCGCTGGCATGTTCCTGTGCATTGCGTTGGCAGATGTACTTCCCGAAGTACAGTTTCACCGACACGACAAAATTAAATTGTCCGCAGCAATCCTCTCAGGGGTTTTACTGGCGGTGTTGATCGGCATCTGGGAACCAGACCATGTTCATGACCATGATCATGGTCAGCCGCCAGCACCACAGACGGAACATGCCGATCAATAAATGCAAGTCCGCCAGAAGCAAGCGTGACGTTACAGGACGATACCGCACAACCGTACTGTGCAAAAGTGTGCAGTGAGAAATCGAGAGTCGGCGGCGGCACGCTTTTTGGTGACATTTCTGCCCACGACACAGCACACGTTCTTATTTGGCTTGTTGCTTCCGAGCAACATCCAAAGCCACAGAAAATGCGGCGTCGTTAGCTTTGGTGACTCCAGCCAACACGTCGTAAGACTTTGCAACAAGCTGTACGCGGACGTGTGGCTGTACCCCGTGCCCACTGATTGCCTTGCCGTTCGGCGAATAGAACTTGGCCGTTGTCAGACGAATTCCACCGTTCATCGAATGCAACGGGAAAATCCCCTGGACACTACCTTTCCCGTAACTTCTTTCTCCCACAATTGTCCCCCGCCGCTGATCGCGAATCGCGCCAGCCAGAATCTCGCTGGCACTCGCTGACTCTCGGTCAAGAAGGACGACTAGCGGAACTCTCCACGTCCCAACCAGCCGCGCTTGATAATCCATATCTTCCTGGAACCCGCGGCCACGTGTAGACACAATCGTACCCGCTTCCAAAAATTTGTCGGCTACTTCGACCGCTGCATCGAGCAAGCCTCCAGGGTTTCCACGCAAATCAATAATCAGTCCACGCATCCCCTGTTTATTGAGTTCCCAAAGCGCGTAGTCCAGATCACGGCTCGTTGTTTTCTGGAAACTAGTCAAACGCAAATACCCAATCCCCATTTGCTGATCAACAATCGTGGTGTTCTCGATACTAGGTACTTCAACACGGCGACGAACAATCCGTAATGCTTGTGGCTGCCGCGCCTCTCGCTGTATCGCAACGCTTACTTCAGATCCGGCTACCCCTTTCAGCATGTCGGCTGCCGTATCTGTTGTTGTGGCACGTACATGTGTCCCGTTCACTGCCACAATCCGATCTCCTGCAAGCATTCCAGACTCTGCTGCCGGGCCGCCGGGAATCACGCGAACAACCAGTAGCGAATCCGTCTGCGATTTAATCTCAATTCCCAATCCAACAAAATTTCCCTCGATCTGCGAAAACACGTCGTCTAATTGACTGCCTGTTAGATACGCTGAGTATTCATCTAACGCACTAGCGGCGGCACAAATAAACTCGGCGTAGACCGCTGACTCTGGAAACCCAACTTGCCGATTGAAAACCTGCGCTGCGTAAGATGCAAAATTGCGAGCCTGTTCACGTGACCTTACCGGCCGGTCCGCAAGCATCCGTCGCACATTATCGAATACTGGTACAACATCGCCGAAAGAAACTTGCAAGGTATGTTGCTCTCGGCACTTGCTTTCCGTTAATGCAACCTGAACATTCGTCAAACCGCGTTCAACCAGAGAATGCCAATCCGATAGATTAACGTAGTGACTTTGGATTTTTGCCAGCACTTCCGAATAAACCCCGAGCCACTCGTCGCTGTTCATTTTCCTCAGTGAACGAAGAAAACTGTGATCGGCATAACGGCGCGCCAAATCCAAATGAGTACGAGCGACAATTAGTCGATTCTGGAGTTCACGGTATCCCGGGTGTCTGTCAACCGCCTGTTCGTAGTGAGTCACCGCCTCATTCCACTGGCGCGTGCTCTCCAGTTGACTACCCTGACGAAATACCTCGTTTAATGCCGCAGTACCAGACGTTGCTTGCGCGGGAATACGAACCTGCGCTGAAGCCGACGGCTCAAACGACATCAACAGCGCGAAAATCGCGACAGAAAGGCGAACCAGATCCAACAAGCTGCGCATTGCGTCAATCCACCGATGGACAGTGATACGGTGCCGGCAGCACTCGTAGCGGGAAAGGCGGGAAATCTTGTAAACCGGTTGCCGGAGTAACCGGTTCAGGTGGGGTTTGTGCAGGGCCCGTAGGCTCCCACGTGGCCAAATCAAATACGCTCAACTACGGGGTTACCATCAGTTCGCCGAGCGTTCTTCAAAGTCAGCCAAAGGGAATATAAGACGTGCAAACAGGCTGTCAAAAAAACAAAACAGAGTTTTCGCGGCCAATCCGTACGACCGGTACAACCTCAATGGCGACAATTCCATTGTGACGATTGAGAGTGTCACAACGGCAAATCACTGAGTGCCTGGCGGAGTCGATCTACGCGGATCGCGCCACTTCAGGCAAAGCCATCGTCGCGCCACTCACCCGCAAGGAAGAACCAGGATTGCCGACAGATTCAGCAACGGTGAAAGCTGGTCCAATTCTCGATCAACGGTAGTCGTTCAACACGGAGTTCTCGACAGCGCTTATCGCGCCACAGCTCAGACACTGCAAACAGCAGGTGCGCGCCCCACCACTGCTGCCCTGCCACAAGGCTGCAATCCTCAGTAACACTGCGACCAACCCAACCTGCTGCTTTCCGTTCCCGCCCCAAAAACTTCTGCTCGCAACATGCTAACCAAGGGACGCGAGATCCGCGTTTGGTGCAATTGAAGAGTTGGCGTAACCACCGGTTCTAGTAGGTGAATACTGAGGTATTCGCTCCAATGTGCGCAAACAGCTTGGGGCGCGTAGTCACTTGGGCACCCTCCATCACATCAGCGGCTTCCACACCAAGTGCTTTCATACAAATAGGACATACATGCACTTCCGCGCCACGTTCGATCAGCTTTGCGAGTTGTTTCGCAATGGGAAGATTGTCCTGGAAGGCAAGGTCATTTGGCAATGTTCGCGTGGGGACATGAACGCCTTTGACATTAAAGAAAAGCGCGACAGTGCGACCTTCATCCAGAGCAAAACCGGCCAGTTTCAGCGCCATATCGACAGCCTGCGGCCGGCCTTTGTCACCTGTAACACCACTAGTGACATTGACCAACACCGTAGAAGAAGCTGATTCACCGGTTACAGTCTGGCTGGCCGACCTGATGTCAGGAGAACAACCCAGCACACAACAATACAAAAGAACAAGACAAATCGCATTCTTCATCAGAGGAGTTCCGTCGGGGTTAGGGGGGCAAGTCGCTGTGGTGTCACGGGTTTGCTCTCCAGCGCAGGCCTGCAAACAACCTCGATCTTAATGGGTGGAATCGCCCATCACCAGCCTCCGCTATACTGAAACACCACACGTACCACCGAACGACAACAGAGCTATCAAGCGTAGACCACGTCACACACCACGTCTCCGACAATAATACGATGCAAATTCACACCATACGACAGTCAATCACCCTCTGCCTGCTTATCTGCACACCGCTGTGTGCGGAATCAATTCCCCCTATCCAACGCTACCTGCCACCGGCCGGCCTCCTGCCACCCAATACCCTGACCACACAATTACAAGAGCGGCTGTCACGTCTGCGCATGGAACTCGCTGCAACCGGGTCTCCAGCCAATCCAGACCCCGACGTCGAGATCTATCTGAAAGCCGTCGACTACGCGCTAAGACACCGCGAATTCTATAAAGAAACAGATTTTGATTTAGCAATACGCTTGCTTGACCAGGCAGCCGCGAGACTCGCTTTTCTGCAGCAAGGCAAGGCTCCCTGGAAAAGCCGTCGTGGGCTTGTCGTGCGTGGCTATCGCTCTTCCATTGACGGTTCCGCGCAACCTTATGGAATGGTCATACCGAAAGGACTCGATTTGGGGCAACCAGCTCCTTTATATGTCTGGCTCCACGGGCGCGGAGACAAGACAACCGACTTGCATTTCATTCATACACGCCAAACACGCATGGGAAGAATTACCCCGCCCGGTGCGATTGTCCTGCACCCCTTTGGCAGGCATTGCGTTGGGTTCAAGCACGCCGGAGAAATCGATGTCCTCGAGGCGATTGAATCCGTTTGTACTCGTTACAAGATCGATACCGGAAACATTGTGTTGATGGGATTTTCCATGGGTGGCGCCGGTGCTTGGCACGTCGGCGCTCACTATACCGACCGTTTTACTGCGGTTAGTCCTGGTGCCGGCTTTGCAGAAACCGCTCGTTACAATCGTTTCGCCGCAAATTCCTATCCAGCCTGGTACAGCCAAAAACTATGGACCACATACGACGTACCAAATTACGCGCGCAATTTCATAAACCTGCCTGTTGTCGCCTACAGCGGTGAACGTGACAAACAAATGCAAGCTGCGCGCGTCATGGAAACTGCGTTCGCAGACCATGGTCAGAAACTAACCCACTTCATCGGACCGAAGATGGGGCACAACTACGATCCACACAGCTTGTCTGAAATCCTCCAACGTATGCAGCATGCCGTTGAAGCAACAACTTCTGGACCTCGTTCCTCGGTACATTTGCAGACTCGTACACTGCGGTACAACCGCATGCACTCGGTCCAGATACTAGAAATGAAACGACATTGGGACGACACCCGAGTAGACACCGGATGGCAACAGAATGTTCTTACCGTCCAAACCAGGAACGTTGTCAGCTTGAGACTGGATTTGCACGCCACGTGTCGCAGCATTGTGATTGACAATCAAAAAATTGCGATCACGCCAAAGCCTGCTGGCAGCTCGATCCGGCTAACAAATCGCGATGGTTCCTGGCAGCACCTCGATCATTGGAAACCTCTTGAAGAACTCACTTCGCAAGACGCTCTTCGAAAACGCCACGGTTTACAGGGGCCGATCGATGACGCATTCCTCACACCATTTATCGTGGTCACACCCTCTCAACGATCAAAACATTCCCAGATTGAACGTTGGGTAGAGTTCGAGCTCAAGCATTTTTCCGAACGCTGGCGGGCATTGATGCGGGGTGAACTTCCGGTGAAGCAGGATATTCACATTACAGCCGAAGACATTCGAACAAAGAACCTGATTCTCTGGGGTGACGTTCAATCCAATCAAATCATTGCAGACTTGGCCAAAACACTTCCGATTGAATGGAACGAAAAAATTCTCCGAGTTGGCGAGCAGGCGTATAGTGCTGCGCATCACATCCCGGCGTTCATCTATCCCAACCCCCGAAATCCGGGCAAGTACGTGGTCTTCAACAGTGGGCTGACCTTTCGTGAAGGCCACGATCGGACCAATTCCTTGCAGAATCCAAAACTCCCTGACTGGGCGATCATTGACACATCACAAGCACCAGATGCGCTGATGCCTGGAAAAGTGGTACGAGCTGACTTTTTCGACGAATCATGGCAACTCATTACAAAATCAGCACAGCCTCATCGACTCAAGGTACACGTCCGCAGTTCAATCGATGCAATGGAACAACCGTGCTATGTCGTACTCCCTCCATCGTTTCGTCCCGGTGCGGCAGCGGCTCCACTACTGGTTTCCCTTCACAGTTGGAGCGCTGGCGTTGAGCAGCGTCGTGACACCTTGGAACAGCAGGCGACAGAGCGCGGGTGGATTTGTCTTTTGCCACATTTTCGCGGCCCGAACAATCACCCTCACGCGTGCGGCTCAGAACGAGCGCAACAGGATATTCTAGATGCGATCCATTGGGTACAAAGTCGTTATGCAATCGACGCCCGCCGAATCTATCTGACAGGCGTGTCTGGCGGTGGTCACATGACAATGTTGATGGCAGCACGTCACCCTGACCTGTGGGCGGCCGCAAGTGCGTGGGTGGGAATCAGCGACTTGAAAGCCTGGCATCGCAAGCATGCCCGCACCAACTATGGCAGAATGATGAGAAACAGTTGCAGTGGTGTTCCAGGCGATAGTGAATTCGTAGATCGACAATACCGTAACAGGTCACCATTGACATTTCTTCACCAGGCGACCGGTGTGCCACTCGACATCGCAGCCGGAGTCCATGATGGCCATCAGGGATCGGTACCAATACGGCACTCC
>CAZITS010000024.1:14973-17262 GCA_964542185.1 uncultured Pirellulaceae bacterium | reverse complement strand
TGTTGCAGCACAATGGGTTGCAGCAAACCTGTTTTCTCGGGAAGCGATTCCTGGCGGCCGTGCTAGTCGTCTGCCTGGCGGGACCGTTGCTGCCCGCAGACCCTCCCCAGCGGTCCGTCCTGCGCAAAGCGGCGGGGCAGATTTCCCGACTCTATCGAGATCACGTTCGCCTGGACTATTTTCTCGACGCCAGTGGATTGCAGCATCCGGTTATCAGTCGTGACGACTGGCAAATCCGCCGAGCCCACGTGCTGGCCGGTTTGACCCACGTCACCGGCCCGCTCCCGGGACCAACACGGCGGGTTCCGCTGAAAATCGAATACCTGGAGCAAAAGCCCATCGACAACAGCGTACGCCACAAAATCCGTTACCAAAGTGAACCTGGCGATCAGGTCGTGGGCTATCTGTTTGTCCCACGACAGACGACCACACGTCACCCGGCGGTCCTCTGTCTGCAACAAACTAACCGGGAGGGGAGCGTCGAGGCGGCTGGTATTCGCGGGGCGCCCGATCTGGCCTATGCCCGACATCTGTCGCAACGCGGGTACGTAACGCTGGCACCCGATTATCCAGGATTTGGTGAATCCCAGTGGGACTTCTCCCGTCCGCAGGATTATGGCAGTGGCACCATGAAAGCCATCTGGGACAACATGCGGGCAATCGATTTGTTGCAGTCTCTGCCGGTCGTGGACCCCGATCGTATTGGTGTAATTGGACATTCACTCGGTGGGCACAATGCGATGTTCACAGCCGCCTGGGAACCGCGCCTGCAAGTGATCGTCTCCAATTGTGGTTTTACGCGTTTCCACAAAGACGATGTCCCTTCCTGGGCGGGGCCCCGTTACATGCCACGTATCGCCACCCGCTTCCAGAACTCAGCCGACCGGATCCCCTGGGACTTCCCGGAAATCATCGCGACCTTCGCGCCGCGACCTTTTCTGGCAATTGCACCACAGCGTGACTCGGATTTCGATTACAAGGGCGTCCAGGACAGCATCGCCGCGGCCCGGCCAATCTACCAGCTGTATGGGAAATCCCGCCACCTGCAGGCACACTACCCGGATACCCCACACGCCTTCCCAGCTGCCGCCCGGGCGCTTGCCTACGCCTTTTTGGACCAGCATCTCAAGCGGTGAGTATTCCGTTTATTTGCCAGCATCTTGAGATCTGCCGGGTGCAGCGAACCCACGGGAAACCTGAATAACAACCCAGTGAAGTCGCATCTGGAGTGCGTTCCCCATTGGGTACGCAGTACCGCATTACCACAGATCGAGCTTCAAGTTGTAGTGGCCCGCTTGCCGCTCAGGAAACTCACCGCGTTCGATCCGGGCAATGATCTGCGGCAACGCATCTTCAAATAGCTTGCCACGAGGCTTGCAGTGCAATGTCCAGGCATGCGGTGTATCCAGATCGGCGCGGCAAAAACGGCTCTCCGCTAACGCGGTTTTCATGTGCCGTTCCCAGGTGTTTGCCGTCCCCTGTCCGCGCAACCAGCGGCGGATCCGTTTTTTCCACGGGCAGTGCGTAAGCCGAACAGGCAGGAACTCTTGGAAACGTTCGGTGTCGATCAAGTAACGTCGGGTTGTGAAACTGTTGAAAGCCAGGAATCTGTCATCACGTCTCCATTCGACTGTGGCTCTTTGATGGACCATCCCGTCTGGCGCAGGCGGACCTGGATGGGGCGCCACGGACATGATGTCATCACGCTCGCGCAAGAGCTCGATTCCTTCATGAATCCAACTGTACCCCGGTTGCTGATGTAGCAAGATGTCACAATCAAAGTGAAGAAGATAGCGAGTCGTGCAGGCCTCAATACCACTGACCCATCCAAACAACGGGATATTACGGTGGTCGCGAGGTCGTCGGATTCTGGAGGGGTCAAAGTATCGGGCCACCAAAGCGGAATCGTGCGCGACCGTCCGGTCGAATTCCACCACGCGGTCAATCACCGAATCGGCAATTAACCGCTGGCAAATCTGTCGCAACGTCACGAGCGCATCACCACGACCGCTGTCCAGATCAATGTTCAGTAATCTTTCCACAAAAGGGTAACGGCAGGCGCGCACAACATGACGAACCGTC
Source organism: uncultured Pirellulaceae bacterium (assembly GCA_964542185.1). Classification (GTDB taxonomy): domain Bacteria; phylum Planctomycetota; class Planctomycetia; order Pirellulales; family Pirellulaceae; genus UBA9264. The sequence continues at coordinate 15,180 of CAZITS010000024.1, read as the reverse complement.
TGTTCGAGAAATCCGACATCGTAACAGGACGCCAGAAATGAAAGAGTGCATGGAAAATCTACCGGCATGACTATTGTCGTCCCTTATACTTCATCTAAACCATCCCGGATTTCAGCACGACGACTGGATACTCAGTTCGCCGGAATCACGTCTCAATGAAATGTCCGAGGTGGGCTGCTAAACTCCGTCACGATTGCACCATTCGGC
>CAZITS010000024.1:0-14963 GCA_964542185.1 uncultured Pirellulaceae bacterium | reverse complement strand
GTTTAGACACACACCTATAGAACTTGCCCTGAAGTCCGATCTATCAAAATCGAATGTCTCTAAATACGTTGGACAAATCGTGTGGTTGAACGGGTCAAATCGATTGTTCGCTCTGCATTGCCAGTTGCTATAACGCACAAACTCGAGCCGGCCAGATGGAGTTGGTGGGCCACTCTTTAAGACAAATGAGTGTCCCCGGAATAGGGTTAAGCACTCGAACAGCGTCCACTGCCCAACCGCTATTTCGGGTCGCTCCAGCTGTCTCTACAGGCTAGAATGGCAAAGGTTCTGGCGCTTCTGCACCCTGTACACGAGAAACACTTGTGGCTTGTCGTACCGCTGATCATTTGGCTTGGAACCGTCGCACGCTCTTGACCGCCAGCAGTCTCGGTTTTTGCGGTCTCGCGCTGCCCCAGGTCGGCGCTGCGCGGACACGCCAGCGCGCTAAATCGGTGATCCTGATCTGGCTTACCGGCGGACCTTCCCACGTTGATCTCTGGGACATGAAACCGCAGGCTCCCAGCGACTACCGCGGTGAATTCCAATCGATCGCCACCTCAGCTCCAGAGATCCGGCTGGGCGAGTTGTTACCGCACGTCGCTCAGCAGGCGCACCAGCTGGCGATCGTGCGTTCTCTTGGTCATTACAATCGCGCCCGCAATGACCACCATACGGGCTACTACTACAACCTCACGGGCCACCAACCCGAGCCACCATTCCTCAACAGCCGCAAACCACGGCCATCCGATTGGCCCTATATGGGTTGCGTTGTCGGTGCCAAGCGACCCGCACACCCCTATCTCCCCAACACCATTACCCTGCCGCAACCGGCGGGTGACCCAGGCAGCCACCGGCCGGGCCAGTTCCCCGCCCGATTGGGCGTCCAGCACGACCCCCTGTTCGTTCTTGGCGACCTGAAAAACCCGCTCGACTTCAAGGTTCCTGCGTTGGTATTGCGGGACGATGTAACCTTGTCACGCTTGCAGCAGCGCCGCTGGTTACTAGGAGAACTCGATGGGGCGCAGCGATCGCTGGAACAAGCCGGACAAGTGCAAAAGTTTTCGACGCAACAAGAAAAAGCATTTTCACTGCTGGCTGCCAGTCGCTCCAAAGAAGCCTTTGATGTCACCCGCGAACCTGCTTCCGTACGAGAACGTTATGGGCCTGGGCTGAACGCCATGAGCATGTTGATGGCTCGCCGGCTCGTCGAAGCAGAAGTCCCCTTCGTCAGTGTCTTCTGGAAACACGATTATGAGGAAGACAAACGAAACGGTTGTCTGGGTGGCGCCTGGGACACCCACTGGAAAAACTTTGACTGTCTCAAGAACGTTCTGGTCCCCAAGTTTGATCGGCCATTTGCCGCTCTACTGGCCGACCTGGAAGAGCGCGGACTGCTCGATGAAACACTGGTCCTGGTGACCAGTGAGATGGGTCGCTCACCGCGGATCGGAGATCCCCGATCCGGCGGCAGCAAAGGTTCGGGACGCGACCACTGGACACATTGCATGTCAGTGTTAATGGCGGGCGGCGGAATCCGCGGAGGCCAGGTGTACGGTTCCAGCGACCGTTTTGGGGCGTATCCAGACCGCGATCCGGTGGAACCAGAGGATATTGCCAGAACCATCTACTATGCGGCCGGAATTTCCGACCTTTCGGCCAGCGATCCGGATGGCCGCACCTTTGAGTTAATGGACGCGGGGCGACCACTCACCCAGTTGTTCGTCTGACAGCGGAAATCGCCCTAGATCGACGCCGGTAAGCCGTACGGCTGACGATATTCTTTGCCCAGCATGGCCTGGGCCGACGTACTATTGGTGATCGTCTCCAGCTCGGGATCAAACTCCAACACCGTCTTGGTCCGCAGCGCAATTTCTGCCAGATGAATCAGGGCACACGTTCGGTGCGCCACCTCGGCCGGGGCCCTGGTCGCTTTGCGGGAACGGACGGCGTTTACGAAATCTTCCATGTGCGTGGGTAACGGAGCGCCCACGCGGCCCGCCTGCCCGCTCTGCGGACCGGGAGTTTCTTTTTTGCCCAGATAGGTGCGAAAGAAGCCGCGGCGGGAGAAGATCATGTAACCCTCGGTACCGTAAAACGCGTTTCCACTGTCGACTCCATGCTCCCCATAGGGTGTGTACAAACGGTCTTCATACAGCAACACGCGACCGTCTTGATAACGAAACGCGGCAAATGAATTGTCTGGGTATTCGCGGTAACCGGCCGGCTGTGTATTACTGCCGTGTGCCGTGATCTCAATCGGATGCGTCGTTACTCCCAGCGCCCAAGCCGCCATGTCGATATCGTGTGCGCCATCGTCGCCCATGTCACCGTTTCCGTAGGCGCGCCAGAGACGCCACTTGCTGTGGAAACGGTTCGCATTGAACGCCCTTTTGGGCGCCGGACCGAGCCAGCGGTCATAATCAACTCCCTGCGGCGCGTTCCCATCCGGGACCGGCTTCTGAAAACCTCGGTTTTGCACATTCCAGGCTTTGGTGATACGTATATCTCCGAGGATGCCTGACTTCAACACCTCACCCGCTTCCCTGGTCACCGGGCTCGACCGCATCTGCGTACCGTGCTGGACGACACGGTCGTACTTCTTGGCCGCATCGACCAACAAACGCCCCTCGCGAAACACATGACTGGCCGGCTTTTCCACATACACATCTTTGCCCGCCATCAACATCGGAATCGCGATCGGACAATGCCAGTGATGTGGTGTGGCAATCGTGACCGCGTCGATGCGGGAGTCATCCACAATCCGACGAAAATCATCGGTCAATTGTGGGCGGTTTCCGGCCGCACTCTTGACGCGCTCAAAGCCGCGTTGCCGCACGGACGGATCGATATCACACAGCGCTGTAATACGGACGGCCCCGTTCCCCGCCAATTGGCCCACATGGCCCATACCCATGCCATTGAATCCGATGACGGCCATCGACACCGCATCATTCACTGCCGCGGGGGCTGGTTGCATTGACCCCGAGACCCAATAGCCGGCGGCAGTAACACCACCTGCGAGAAAACCACGCCGTTTGATCTGTGCCATTGCTTGTCTCCTCTTCCAGCCAAGTGATGAAGCCAGCTCTGTTTCCACTGAGGTGACAGGATCTGGTATCTCGAGAACTCCGCGCGCACGCTGGCAAGCTGCATCCATTAATCGTTACGGCCGCGAGCAAAATCGAAAACCGACCTAAACCAGTTCACGAATCGGAGTGGGATCGCTCACCAGATGCGTCGGGCGACCCTGTGGAGTATAGAGGATCTTGCCCGGGTCAATTCCGAGTTGCGTGTAGACGGTGGAAATGAAATTCTCCGGCGACAGTACCCGCTGATTGGCAGCGTAACCTTTGCGATCGGTAGCTCCGATCACGGTACCGCCAGGAATCGTACCCCCCGCCATCAGTACTGACATCGCGTTGGCCCAGTGATCTCGGCCAGGGGTAGAACTTCCGGAAAGGGTGGTAATCGCCGGCGTGCGGCCAAACTCACCCAGCGCCAAAACCAGTGTCGAATCGAGCAATCCGCGCTGGTCAAGATCGTCAATCAGCATCGCCACCGAAGAGTCCCATTTGGGCAACCGTTTGGAAAGGCTGCCAAATAAATTGGAGTGCGAGTCCCAGCCGCCGTCGTACACGGTCACAAAAGGAACTCCGCCCTCGACGAGACGACGGGCCAGCAGGCAGCGCTGTCCGAAGGCATCCCGGCCGTAGGCGTCACGCGTCTTCGCGTCTTCGCGTTCGATGTCGAATGCGGCCTGCGCCCCGGGTGACGTCACCAGGTCATAACCTTGCTGGTAATAGGCGTCGACCGCTGCCACAGGATCACCGCTGGAAGCGTCTCGGATGCGCTTCATGCGATCAACCAGTTGTCGCAAGTCGCGCCGTTTTCCAAACCGATCGCCCAAGAGTTCCTGGGGAACGGACACGTCACGCACACGAAAACCGTTCTTGTTCGGATCACCGTCCACCACAAACGGTGCATATTTGGCGCCCAGGAAATTGGGACCGCCCGAACGAGACATGCGAGGCATGGAAAAATAGCTCGGCAGCGCATTGTCGGTGCTCAGCTCACGGGCGGTGACACTGCCCATGCTGGGATGGAAGCTGACGAAAGCGCCACAGCTGACAGGGATGCGAGGTGGGGCTCCGGTCATCATGTAGTGATTGCCGGCCCCGTGGTTGCCCTGGTTGTGTCGAATTGAGCGGACGACGGCAAACTTGTCGAGTCGGGCTGCCAATTGCTGCATGTGTTCCGAGAAGTGCACGCCGGGAACACGGGTCGAAACTGTGCCAAACTCCCCGCGTATTTCAGCCGGTGCATCGGGCTTGGGATCAAAGGTTTCGAAATGGGTTGGCCCACCATCCATCCAAATCAGGATACAGGAGCGAACCGGGCTCGATCTCTTTTCACTCGACGCGGCTTCGGCGCGCATTTGCAAAGAATCGACCAGGCCACTGCCCAGCCAAGCGCCCATACCCAAGCGCAAGCAATGTCTGCGCGTCACACCTTCGCAATTAGTCCATGAATTCATGAAAACCACCCCGATAAGTTCATCGGCCGATATAGTGAACCGGTTGGAACAGAAATCTGTTATCGGTTTCGATTATACCCCCAATCAGAAGGCTCTCGCCAGACGTTTTGCCCACCAGGCGGCCAAAACGGCCCCTTTCTTGCCAGCGGGGCTGTCATTCCAGGCTGACTGGATCAACCGGACCGTGCCCAACCGCAACGACCACTACGCCAGCACTTCCCAAACCGGCTGGCCACCATGGCTGATATGGACGGGTCGACCGCCCAGATCAGGAACTGTCAATTGCGGATTAATCCCGATCAGCTGATAGATGGTGGCCGCCATGTCTCCTGCGGAAACGGGCCGGTCTGTGGGATAAGCGGCCTGGGAGTCTGTGGCACCCAGCACCATACCGCGCCGCGTCCCTCCTCCAAACAACAAGGAAAAGCCGCACTGCGGCCAGTGGTCGCGGCCGGATTTCTTATTGATCTTGGGCGTCCGACCCATTTCACCCATCACCACTACAAGCGTCTCATCCAGCAGACCACGGGATTCAAGATCAAGCACCAGACCTTCAATCATCAGGTCGAGCTGGGGCAGGTGCGTCCTGAGCATGTTGAAGGTATTGCCATGCATATCCCAATGATTTCCATTGCGGGACTCCCAATGAACGGTCACAAATCGGGAACCCGCCTCCACCAACCGGCGGGCAATGACCAAACTCGAGCCCCATAAGTTGCGGCCGTATTGGTCGCGGACTCGTTCCGGTTCACGGGAAATATCAAAAGCCGTGCGGGTCTTGGAAGAACTAAGTAACTCCAACGCCTGGCGTTTGAATTTGTTCATGCGCTCCGGTGCGCCCCGGTCCTCGACCGTCGCCAACTGGCGGTCAAACTGGGCAAGCAGGGTGCGACGCCGATCAAACCGGTGGGCCGTCAGACCGGGCAACGCAGCCAGAGAGGGAGGGGTGGGATGCCCAATCGCTTCTACCGGATCGTAGTCATCCTTGGTTTCCCGCTTGAACGTCGGATCGCAAGTCGTGAACATCGGGTCGTATTGACTCCCCAGATAACCACCGTAGGGACCTGCCCGGCGAAGCGCCTGGTTGTAACCAGGAAACGCGGGCATCGTCACATAGCGTGGTACATCCGTCGGACCCGGATCAAAGTACTGGGAAACCGAAGCAATGCTGGGATGATCCGTTCGCTTGGCAAAATAATTCTCGGCGTCATTTCCGCCGTCGTAGCCGGTCAGTACGTTGTACGGATTGTGGCTGTTGTAGCGGTGCGAATACGTCCGGATCAGGGTCGCTCGATCCATCAACTGGGCCGTCTTGGGCAACAGCTCCCCAATCTGCAGTCCGGGTACCTTGGTAGAAATCGGCTTGAATTCGCCACGCACGCTCTCTGGCGCGTCAGGTTTCAGGTCGAACATGTCCTGATGGGGTGGCCCACCAAACAGATTCAACAAAATGACTGACTTGGCGCGCGGGGGGTGGGTTGCCGCGGCCCCCGCTTCAGCGGCCGCCAGCCAATGGGGTAAGGTCATTCCACCGAATAACGACAGGGCACCGACGCGCATCGCTTCACGACGGGTTATCCCATCACAGACTCGAGAAGTTCCGCCCATGACTCGCAGCATGATGGCTCCTTCGATGCAACCGTCTCGAGGAATTTTGTCCGCACCCGTGGTAGACCGCGCAGCAACGCGTTCGCTGCGCCGACCGTAGAACCCAAGGGAGCCCGGCTATCTCGGATTGTAACGTATACCCAAATGCACCTAAAGTGAATTCCCCTGCAGCCCGTCGTCCGCAGTTCATCCCCACGGAGGCCCTCGATGACCGATTTTTCCTGTCGCGACATCGCGCAAATGATCGATCACGCCCTGCTCGCTCCAACATTAACCGCAGACGAACTGCAGGCCGGCTGCGAAGTAGCGCTCCAGCATCAGGTTGCCAGCGTTTGCACCATGCCCTTCCACCTTTCCGAATGTGCGCAGGCACTGGCCGGCAGCTCTGTATGCGCCAGCACCACGATCGGTTTTCCACACGGTGTCCAGACCACGTCAATCAAACGCGCCGAGGCGGAGCAAGCCCTGCTCGACGGCGGCCAGGAGTTGGATCTGGTGATCAATCCGAGCCGGGCTCTGTCGGGAGACTGGGATTACGTCCGTGCTGAAATCGCTGCCGTGCTGGAACCCACCCGAGCAGCCGGACAAAAACTGAAAGTCATTTTTGAGACCTGTTATCTCAACCAGCAGCAAAAAATAGAACTCTGCCAGATCGGGAATGAACTCCAGGTCGACTGGATCAAAACCTCTACCGGGTTCGGCAGTGCCGGTGCTACGGTCGACGATGTCAAGCTAATGGTGAGTCAGGCAACCGGACGTGTTGAAGTCAAGGCGTCCGGGGGCATCCGTGACCTGGACTCGCTGTTGGCACTGCGCGCCGCAGGCGCCACTCGCATCGGGATGAGCCGTACCGCCGATTTAATGCAAGCCTGCCAGCAGCGTCTCGGCTTGTGACCGATCGTCCGGAGCGACAAAATAGCCTTAGTCTGTAACTCTCCTGCGTCATGCCGTAACTCGCTGAAGGAACCAGGCAAAATGCTGTGCTACTTCCACAAGAATCGTTGGCTACTGGTGGCCGGTTTCAGTTTACTGTTCCATCTCCAGCCGTTGCGGGGTGAATCGAGCTGGCCCCAATGGCGCGGCGCCCAGGGAACCGGTGTCAGTCAGGAGACGGACATTCCTGTGAAGTGGAACAGGGAGCAGGTTCGCTGGCGCACACGAATTCCGGGACGTGGTCAATCGTCACCCGTGGCCGAAGGGGGACGAATCTTTTTGACCACCGCAGCGGCGGATGGAAAGGCGCGAAGTGTGGTCTGCATTGAACAGCAAACGGGCAAGATGCTCTGGCAGCGCCAGGCCGTCCAAGGCGTACCTGAAACTGTACATCCAATGAACTCCTGGGCAACGCCGTCCTGTGCCGCCGACGGTACCCGCGTGATGGCTTATTTTGGTAATGGAGGGCTGTACTGTTTCGACTATCGTGGCGAACGTCTCTGGCACCGCAATCTGGGACGACTCGCCAACAATCGGTGGGGTGTCGGCTCCTCACCAATCCTTTCTGGAGATGACGTCATTCAAGCATGCGACGGCGACAACGACGCGTTCCTGGTTGCCGTGGAACGAGCGACCGGAAAGATACGCTGGCGTCAACCACGGCGCAAGAGTCGCGGGTTCAGCACGCCTTTGTTGGTCAACGTTGACCAGCGCCAGGAACTCGTTCTCAACGGACACTTCGGAGTTCATGCCTACGATCCGCACACCGGCAGTGAATTGTGGTTCTGCGAGGGGGGTTCAGGACGTGGGACACCTAGCGTTACCAGTGGCCATAACTTGATTTTCGCAATCAGCGGGCGCAGCCGTGGAGCCGGCGACCTGATGGCCATCCGACCTGGGGGGCGGGGAGCTGTGGCGGCCACCCATCTGACCTGGCAAGCTCAGCGGGGAGGGCGGGACCTGCCGTCACCATTACTGGTCGATGACTATTTAGTCGCTGTTAATTTGCGTCCCGGGGTCGCCACTTGCTACGACGCGCGCAGCGGAAAACTGCTCTGGAAACAACGACTGGGTGGAAACTTTTCATCCTCCCCCATCGCGGCGGGTGGGAATGTCTACCTGCAGAACGAACGCGGTGAGACGACTGTCATTCGGCCGGGTCCAACCTATCGAGAACTGGCTCGCAACGGCCTGCCGGCAGAAGAGAGTGAAGCGTTCCGGGCTTCACTTATGCCGCTTTCCGGCAAACTCTATGCGCGCTCCGATCGGTATTTGTATTGTATCGGCGGCAGCCCCTGAACTACCGATTCGGATCAGCGCGCCACGGATGGCCAGTGGCTTCATGCGGACCACCGTCCGATCCCGCTATCATGATGGTGAGCAGCGACTTGCCCTGCTAGGATAGGGCGCAGTTGCAGTCGGCTGACCTGGCTGGGCCAGACTGTCCCTGACCACCATTTTGCCTGACCACCTATGTTCAGCTGAGGAGTCCCCTTTCATGCGCCAATTCAGTCCGACATTCCGCGCAATCCTGTTGGTTTTTGGCATCGCAATCATCATCCACGCCAACGACAACCAGTCGCCCGAGGGAGGGCGTCGTAAAAGCGGGTTGGCACCCGTTGGTTATGACGACAACCAGCTGATCCCCGGACAGTCGTGGAAAGTCCACGACATCGCCCGCCCGGAACCGTATGTGATTGAAGCCGGTACGAGCAGTACCCCCACTGCAGCTGGCACGGCACCCTCTGATGCGACCGTGTTGTTTGACGGTAAAGACCTGGAACAATGGGTCTCCGGTGATGGCAATGCGGCCCAGTGGAAAATCGAAAATGGTTACGCTGAAGTCAACGGAACAGGCTCAATCACTACCAAACACAAATTTGGCAGCTGCCAGCTGCACCTGGAATTTGCCACCCCCGCGAAAGTGGAAGGCGATAGCCAGGCGCGCGGCAATAGCGGCATCATGGTAATGGGTTTCTATGAGATTCAAGTCCTGGATTCCTTTCAAAACCGAACCTACTCCGATGGTCAGGCAGCAGCGATTTACGGACAGTATCCACCCCTGGTCAACGCGGCGCGCCAACCCGGTCAATGGCAAACCTACGACATTATTTTTGAGGCACCGCGCTGGGAAGGTGAAAAGCTGCTACGGCCCGCCTATTTCACTGTGCTGCACAATGGTGTTCTAGTCCATCATCACACAGCAAGCGTGGGGCGCGTTGCCCATAAGGATCCTGCCCAATACGCCCCTCACGAGGCAGAACTTCCGCTCAGCTTGCAGGACCACGGGAATCCCGTTCGTTTTCGCAACATCTGGGTTCGCCCGCTGGGCCAATACGATGAACCGTAACACAGCAACTGGCTGGATGGGTCGCTGATTTCTACCGAGATTCTCGACCTGCGGCAGTTGCCCGGAAAGGAATACAGCATGACAAGCCAGACCTCGAACTCCGTCGATCGCCGCCGCTGCTTGCAAGCCGGTGGCATCGCACTCGCTGCCAGTACCATGGGAACACCCTTTCTGGAAAACGCCGCGTTGCCTGCCCAAGATCGCACGTCGAGTGGCTGGATCGATGCACATTCCCATATCTGGACTCGCGATGTCAAAAAGTTCCCGCTCGCCAAAGGGCAAACCGTCGCGGATCTTGATCCGCCCAGCTTTACCAGTGAAGAGTTGATCAAGACTGCGGCCGCCGAAAATGTCCAACGTGCCGTCTTGATCCAGCATCACATTTACCACGGGTGGGACAACAGGTACCTGATCCATGCTGCCGAGCGTTACCCGGGGAAGTTCAAAGTCGTCGGCATGGTGGACGACACCGAACCCAATCCAGCTGAGACGATGCGGAAGCTGCAAAAACGCCACGTTAGTGCCTTTCGAATCACTGCCTGGATTCGTGGCAGTGACAAGTGGCTGGACGGACCGGGAATGGATGCCATGTGGAAATGTGGCGCAGATACGAATCAGGCCATGTGCTGCTTGATCGACCCGCGCGATCTGTCAGCCGTCGATCGTATGTGCCAGAAACATCCGGATACTCCAGTGGTCATTGACCATTTCGCGCGGATCGGCGTGGACGGCCAAATTCGCCAGGCGGATGTCAAGCAACTTTGCGCCTTGGCCAGGCATCAACAGGTGTATGTCAAAGTGTCGGCCTATTATGCCTTGGGAAAAAAACAACCGCCGTATCTCGACCTCGTGCCCATGATTCAACAGGTGTACGAGGCCTACGGCCCGCAACGGCTGATGTGGGCTAGCGATTCACCCTACCAGCTGGTCGACCAACATACCTACCGCGCGTCGATTCATCTGATCCGCGAGGGGATCGACTTTTTGTCGTCAGAAGATCGTGACTGGTTGTTGCGCAAAACCGCAGAAAAAGTCTACTTCTACAAATCCTGAACACCGCTCACCGAGCGCAGCGGAGCATACGAAAACCATGTCGCACGTGGGCCAGGTCGCAATGGTAACAGGAGGCGGCCGAAACTTAGGACGCTATGTCGCGTTGCAGCTGGCTCAAGACGGATTCGATCTAGCGCTGCTGGGACCCGATCTGCAGGAACTCGAAGCGACCGCGCAGGAAATCGTCGCTGTGGGACGCCGTTGTCACCTGGGTAAAGTTGATTTTCTGGCACCGGACACGATCGCGACAGCGATTCAATCGGTGCGAAGTCAGGTCCGGCAGATTGATGTCCTGGTAAACAATGCGGGCATCGCAGGACCGACTGCAACCATCCAAGACATCACTCGAGCCGAGTGGGACGCGACGCTGGCAGTCAATCTGAGCGGCGCTTTTCTGTGTTGTCAGGCAGTGGTCGACGAGATGATTCAACGCCAGTCCGGAAAGATCATCAATATTTCTTCCATGGCCGGAAAAATTGGATTTGCGCTGCGGGCTCCTTACGCAGCGTCAAAGTGGGGGCTGATTGGTCTTTCGATGACCTTGGCCAAGGAATTGGCCAGCGCCAACATCCAGGTCAATGCCATTTGCCCTGGACCCATTGAAGGTTCCCGTCAGGACGAAGTCATTCGCGATCGGGCAGCGCAAACCGGTCAGACTGAGGATGTCGTACGTGCTGAAATCCTCAAGAGCATGGCGCTAGGTCGCATGGTACCGCCCGCCGACATCGCCAGGATGGTGGCATACCTGGTCTCCGCGGCTGGCAACAACATCACGGGGCAAGCGATTGATGTCGCCGCGGGTTACGCACTGTGAATCGGCAAGCGGTGGCCCTCTTGTTCTCGCTCAAACGACTGCCGATGCGCCCTCTGCCGCGCCCCGTTGCTCACTCAGTTGATATCGGACAATTAGACAACACTGTCAACCTGCTCCAGAACCAGTTTCAGTGCCATCGCTGCCGTCTCCCTGGAGAGCGATGGCAGCGGCGTGGGGTGGCTGGCTGCCTGACTGATTTCGACAGGTAAATGGATAAACCCGGCCCGGGTGTTCCAGCCGTTTTGTTGGATAGTGTAATGGGACAAATAGAGGATCGCATTACACAAATAGGTTCCCGCGTGATAGGAAACACGGGCCGGGATACCCCGTTCGCCAAGCCGCTGGCTCCAGTTTTCCAGCGGCAGCTGGGAATCAAACGCCAGGGGCCCGTCTGTGACCAGGGCGCGACCTGTTGCGCTCGGGGTATCCGGATCCCTGGTGACATTGATCCCGATCGCTTCGAATTGCACATGTGTCGAACCGGGTGCCTGCCCAAGATGCAGCACCAAATCGAATTGAGCCGCCAGATCCTCCTCCAATTTGTGTTGCACGACCGCCAAATCGACCGGGTATAGCCGGGTTGTGACGCTGTGCTGGGCAGGTAACTGCCGCGTCAATTCGACCAGGGCCAGCCAACTGGCATTGGCTTTCCAGGGGCCGTACGACTCAAATGCGGTAATCAAGATCTTTGCCATACCTGGTGCTCAGCTGCAAAGCGGTCCTGCCATGGCAAGAATCCTTGCCGTGGGCTGGCATGCGTATCTCTCGCCAAGTAGGCTATTCTACGTACGCTTCTGGAAAAGCTCCATCATTTAGCAAGGAAACAACTCCTGGCCCGACCGCGCGACGGCCTGAGGATTTCGACCTTTAGTGATTAGATCGGGAGTCTAATATGTACTTCAACCCTGGCAAACTTCTCTGCGTCCTGTTGCTGCTCAGCGGAGCCTGGCTCGTACCCATTCAGGCCCAAGATAAAGAAGAAAAGAAAGAGGAAAAGAAAGAAGAAGCCAAGGCGCTCTTCCCTGACAAAAATCTGGAAGCGGTTGTGCGACGCGAAGTCTTTGAGAAGCGCAACAAGAAAGATCCGCTGACAAAAGAAGACGTTGTTAACATCTCGTCGATTGGGGTTGGTGGTTATGGTCGTGGCAAGAAGATCAAGAGCCTCCAGGGATTAGAAGCCTGTCGTAGTCTGCGGGCACTCGAATTGCCGGACAACGAAATTGAAGACCTCTCCGCGATTCAAGAACTGAAATACATCCAGACCATCACGCTATCTGGAAACAAGATCAAGGACATTGGACCGCTCGGAAAATTGACGGCACTGCAGTACATCAACATTGAGAAGAATCAAGTCGGCGACTTGAAACCGCTGGAGACCCTGAAAAACCTGCGCAACTTGTATGCGGATGAAAACACCGTGAAGGATCTGGCGCCGTTGGCGGGTCTGGACAAAATGGTCTCGATCTACCTGAAGAACAATCAGGTCACCGACCTCAAACCCCTGGCGAAATTAAAATGGCTGGAACGGCTCGACGTCAGTGGTAACGGTTTGACCGATGTATCGGCACTGGCTGGATTGACCGAGTGGCGCTACCTGTTCCTGCACCGTAACAAGATCACCGATCTTTCCATCCTGATTGAGATGGCACAGAAAGATAAAAAAGGTGATCAACGATTCGCTCCATTCTGGAATCTGTATCTGGCCGACAATCCATTGAGTGACGCTGCCAAGGGCAAACAACTCGAGGAGTTGAAGAAAGTCGCTCGTACTGTCGATCTCAAATACAACCGCTGAGTAGCAGCCTGTTCACATGCCCATCCGTTGGGGGATCATCGGTTGCGGAGACGTGGCCCGCCGTCGCGTGGCGGCGGCCATTTTGGGTGACGAGCAAAGCGAATGCTTGGCGGCATGCCGTCGAGATCCTGCTCACCTCGCCCAGTTCTGCTCCGATTTCGAGATTCCGCGAGCCTACGCAACGCACCAGGAAATGCTCGCCGACGAGCAAATTGACGCTGTCTATGTGGCAACTCCAGTTAGTGCGCACTGCGAGCAAGTTCTGGCCGCAGCCACAGCTGGCAAACATGTCCTGGTCGAGAAGCCGATGGGTTGTACGGTGTCCGACTGTAACCAGATGATCGACGCCTGCCAGCGCGCAGGTGTCCGCTTGGGCGTCGCTTATTACCGCCGCTTTTACCCGGTTGTCGAGCGTATGCACCAATTGCTGCGGGAAGGCCATTTGGGCGAGCTCCTGTCTATTGCCGCCGTCACGGCTAACCCTTTCCAGATGTCACCCGATGACGAGGGTTACTGGCGGGTCATGCCAGACGTCGGTGGAGGTGGATCGCTGATGGACATTGGTAGCCATCGCCTGAATCTGTTTCTCCACCTGGGAGGCCCGATCCGGGAGATCAAGGCGTACTGCAATACGATCGCCGCACCTTACGCAGCCGAAAACGTGGCGTCTTTGATTTTACGATTCCAGTCCGGTGCCCATGGTATGCTGCAGTGCTTCTTTGGTTCAGCATTTGACCCCGACGCATTTACCATAACCGGGACGCGGGGCCAAATCAGTTCAACACCGTTGAACGGTGGCCAGTTGGTCTGCGAACTGGATGGCAAGCAATCTATCGAGTCCCATCCGCCGGCCGAAAACTTCAACGCACCCCTCATCTCCGACTTTACTAGCGCCATCCATGGACAGCGCCCACCTGAAGTCACAGGAGAAGAGGGCCGCAAGACCAACGAAGCCCTGGCAACCGCGTATATTGATTCTCAATCGAGTAGCTGATGCCTGGTCCCTTGCAGATTCTGTTGTATACCGGTTGCCTGATGCTGGTCCTGTTCCGGACCGTTGCCCATCCCGCATTCCCAGTTCGACCGGATGATCGGAGTGTTTCGCCTGGCGATCCGTTTATCGACCGTGTCGTCTCCTTTGAACCCGGTCCTGGCAGTGGTTTTGGCAAGGACCGTTTGCCGATGATCGTACTGGGTCCACCACGTGGTGGTGGTTTACGCGCCGGATCACGACATGTGCTGTCGTTAGGACAGCGGGGGCGAATCACGCTGGCTTTCGTTGACAACCAGGTCATCGATGGACCGGGAGGCGACCTGTTGATTTTTGAGAACGCGTTTCTAAACGGTGACGGCGGGCAACCTGCCAATGGGTTCTTTGAACTAGCCAAGGTTGAAGTAAGCACCGATGGAATCTCCTGGAAACCGTTTCCCTACGACACGGGCACCCGCAAAGGCTGTGCCGGCTGGCATCCCGTGTTCGCCAACTCGGCTACAAACCAGGTGCCGGCGACCGATCCCAAACGCGCTGGGGGGGACCTGTTTGATCTGCGAGATGTGGGACTGCGGTATGCCCGCTACGTGCGGATTACCGATCTGGACAACGCCCTGGGAGGATCAGGCACCGTTGGCTTTGATCTGGACGCCGTGGCCGCCGTGCATTCCCAGCCGCGGTCCAAGTCGGCTCCCTGAAGCCACCTATTTAGCCGCCGTTGCGACCCAAATCAGACCTGCCGAAACCGCATTGGTTTGGCGATCGCGCCGCGCTTGATTGCGAATCACTACGTCCCTTCTTGTGGCTGCAAAATCGGCTGGCGACGATACCAAAAAAACCGGCTGGCGGCGCCGCGCCCAGCCGGTCTATCCGGTTACCCCTGTG
>CAZITS010000023.1:2450-17286 GCA_964542185.1 uncultured Pirellulaceae bacterium | reverse complement strand
TGGAAACCGGATGACACCGGCCAATGGCGCGCCCAGTTGGTCCAACCGCCCGACCGAGAACGTTACCAGGCCGATCTCGCCAGACGTCTCTCTCCCTATCGGGAATCCACTCCGATCGTCATGCTGGATGGCCTGCACCTCGTGTTGCCCGTGTATCAACCATCTCAAGCACAAGCACCCTATCCGTTTTGGCAATTGCATCGCTTTGACGTAACGACCAGGACATCGCAGCCGCTGTTGGCAGAAGACCCCGCTGGCCTTCACCGTGGAATGGTCACAACACTCGCCTGCTCGCGCGATGGCACACGCCTGGCGTCGGCAGATCTGGCCCAGTATCCCCCGGGACCCAACGGACCTCGTTACCGGTTCTTTATCTGGGACCTCCGGAACGGAGAACGCGAACAGAAGTTAATCGATCGCTTGCCACTTTCACTGGCGTTCTCCGGCAACGGCCGCACGCTGCTGGTCGGCACCCGCCGCTCCCAGGACGCGGCGGCTGTCCTGCAGCACTGGAACACCTCCAATATTCATAAGTTAAAGAAACAACAGCCCGACCTGCCGGTCGGCGACGACGTTCGCGCTTGTGCGATCAGCCCTGACGGCGCACACCTGGCCTACGCGGCCGGTGCCGAACTCTTCGTGAACTCAACTACGCAACCTGCGAATCCCCAGCCACTACGGGCGGCCATCGCAGCCCCCCTGCGTGTTGCCTGCGCACGACAAGGCCCCGGCTACCAGGTGGCTATCGGCACCCAACGAGAACAGGGAACGGTCCGACTCACCCAGCGATTCAACGCCACCGCGCCGCAACTTGACAGCCGACTGAAACTGGATCCCCAGGACTGGTCACAGGCCGACGACCAGCGGGGCAACTGGGAGCTGACACCCGGAGTCCTGACGGAGTCCAATTCTGTCCACCTCCAGCTGCAAGATAAGGGCCGCCAGGCGGGCCACATTACTTTCGACCCGAATCTCTACGATCCACAGGCTCCCCGGTGCTGGATCGCCGATGCGAATGGCCAGCCAGCGGCTATCGCCCTCAGCGCCAAGAACAACAACATTTACATCTTCAAACTGGTCCAGCAGAACGCCAGCCCGATTCTCCGTGTATTTCGCGGCCACAGTAGCGACATCACCAGTTTGGCACTGACCCACGATCGACGCTACCTGGTTTCGGCCGCCTTGGATGGGACGGTCCGCTTCTGGCCATTGGCCCAGCTGGCAAGTGACAACCGGCTCCTCGATCGCTGGGGCGCGCGATGGTCGATCGTGGAGAGCGGGGCGTTAGAAGTGACTTCAATTCGGAAAGACGGCCCTCTCTATTTTCGCGGTGTCCGCCGTGGAGACCAGTTAACAGCGCTGAGCTGGTATGACAGAACTGCCGTCCGCAGACAGGAAACTCCGGTCCGCACGGCGCGGGCCGCCCCCGCCATGCTGACGCAACTGCAACAGGCCTCTTGGAACGCACTGCTGGTCTTTGATTTCAAGCGCGGCCGTGCCCGTGGCCCGGTGTTCCAGATGTTCCCTGCCTGGCAACCCCTGGTTTCCCTGGTGATCAGTGAAAACCGCGAGTGGGCCTTCTGGAGTCCCGCAGGTTACTACGACGCGTCATTCGAAGGACACCGCCTGTTCGGCTGGCAAGTCAATCGCGGCCTTCGTGAACTCCCCGACGTCTTCCTGGCCAACCAGTTCCGCAAAGCGCTGGAACGCCCCGAGGCGATGACGCGGTTACTGGAAACCGGCAATCTGGATGACGCATTACTGCAAGTGGAGGCAAAGCTCCCCACGGAAACCCACCGGGCGGTTGCCGAAGCCTACGCATTGAAGCCAACCGTGCGTATCGTCTCGCCAGTCGCGGGCAGTCTCCTCGCAGCACCTGTGGCCCGTCTGCGGGCCACCATTACGATCCGCAACGGCCAACGTCTGGTTCCCCCCAAAGCGTTCGCGAACGGCGTGTTGGCCACGCAGCGCCGCCGCATCAAGCAAACGGCCGTTCCGGGAGGGACACAGATCACTTATGCATGGGACGCCACGTTGCCATCACAACGGCGCATCCGCCTGCAAGTGCTGGCCGCCACGGAAGGCGAAGTCGTCGGCCAGGCCACGGTGACCGTACAGCGAAATTCAAACCACTGGCGCCGCTCACGGTTGTTCATCGCAACCGCCGGTATCAACGAGTATCGTGACGCCCAGCTACCCCGCCTGGAGTTTGCGGTCAACAACGCCACCCAGGTCGCCCAGACCTTCCAGCAGAACGCCCAACCGCTCTACCGTACGTTCGGACTGGCCATGGCCGACCAGCGCGTGACACGTCCTGTCTGGTTCGCGACGCTGCAACAGTACGCAGCCCATCTGCGGCAACACGTGACTCCCGATGACCTGCTAGTGATTTTTCTCTCCGGCCACGGTCTCCGTGATCAGGCCAGTGACACCTATTACTACGTGACTGCCAACGCCCGCTTCCGCGACCTTGCCGCTCGCCGGTACCGCGATTGCTTTTCGTTTGATGCCTTCACCCTGTTTGCCGACATCCCCTGTCGCAAACTGGTGATCCTGGATACCTGCCATAGCGGTGCCCTGCAACCGCTGCAGCAACGTGAGTTGAAGTCGGCACTACGGGCCCTGCAGGACGATCTGGTATTTACCTTGACTGCGACCGAGGGCCAGCAAGAGGCCGTCGAAGAGAGGTCACGCAAATTAGGCCGGTTCACCCATCGGCTGCTGGAAGCACTGCGCGGGGCAGCCGACGCCCGCCCCGGTAACGGGGACGGCATCGTCAGTTGGCGCGAACTCGTCCAGTACGTCAAAACCACAGTCCGCGCGGACTCGCTCGGGGACCCGTACCAGCAGTTCCCCACGGCAGGTCCAGCGGACTTGCTTGAATTCGCCGATTTCCCGGTAAGCCAGGTGGCAGGCAACGAAAAAACTGACCAATAAACTTCGCCCGGGAGGCTTACAAGAAGACGCTCACCTCAATAACGCCGCTCGTACTGGAGACTGAATTCCGCGTCAAACAACTTGTCCAGGTCAGACCGCAGTGGGGCAGCAGAGGCGACTTTGAACGACGCAGTATCCGACAACTGAAAGTAGAGTCCGCCAGTCAGGTTAAGGATGTCACGACGGGCGTTCTGGACGAAGACACCCTGCCCCAGACTCCCATTCTCCAGGTCCTCCAGGGTCGTCGTGTAGTGCAATTCCACGATCGGTGCGATCCGTTGAATCCCTTCATCCGCATCCGACTCATACCACCACCAGCCAACCTGGTAGTCCAGGTACATCAGGTTTTGGCTGCGGATTTCCTCCGCTGTAAAATCAGTGCTGCCGGGCCCGTAATACCGCAATTCGCTGCCCGAAGTATCAAAGTCAAATTGCACAAAAAACTGGTGGAACAATCGCTCATTGACCTGACGGTAATAAGCCAGAAATGGCTGCAGGTAGAACGAACCATTGCGAAATTCCAGGGCGTCGGTCGCAGAAAACGTCACCGTGGCATCCGTACCAGTAGGAAAGACCATCGCGAGCCCTGCCGAGAGAGCGCTGCTGTCGTCGGACAACAGTAGTCCTTTGAGTGTCAACGCGAGGTTGCCAAACTCGGTCCCCGTGGTATCCAGCGACGAGACGACCTGTTGATTGGCCAGGCCACCAGAAAACGGCACCCGCAGCTCGATGGATGCCAACTCGTCCAGAAACGTTCTTTCCAGACCAAAGGTGTAGCGATCGAGGTTTTGTGGTGTGAGGTTGGCATCGGTCAGCGCGTTATGGAAGTGATGGTAATTGAAGAACACGCGATCGCGGGGCAAGGGACTGCTGTTGTCGGACAATTTGAACCTTCGATCACCACCGGCCACGGCAATCGTCGCACCAGGCTGAAAGGGGCCCGCCGCGCCGGCAGTGTTATCACCCGCCGTGTTGTCGTTCGTCGTTTCACTGTTTTGGAGGACCAACGCCGGCGAACGGTTGCCCAGTACGAAACTGGGTCGGATCCCCAGGCCGTTGCCAAAAAAATCACCAATCATACTGGGTGCGGCACTGAGCGCACCTGGAACGACTCCAAACCCTCGTGGCAACTCCGCCAGCTCAGCGAGCGGCTGCGGATCAGGGTCCGCTGGGGGGCGAACCTCCGGCTGTCTGATGCCAGCTCCCTTCCCCTGCGTGCCCAGCGAACCGCAGAGGCGACAGGTTGTCCGCGGACTCTGGTAATGGCGGTCCACAATGTGTTGCAACAGCTGCCCTTGGGCCACCTGGGACCAATTCAGTACCAGTGCTAGCAAGACCAGCGCCCAGGGCGTCGCGTACTTTCCAGACCACAGCGGACGTGGTGTTCGCATGTCAGTTTCCATCACTACTGGGACTGGCGTGTGTCCAGCCCTCTGCCCCGCAGAGAAACAAGGGCTCGCATCCGCCTGGGACTCGATCTCTGCAATTCATAACAGCGACCGGCTTCGTTTCAGTATCGGTTGCCCGACACGAACCTACCCAGAAAAAAACGACGATCGCTGGAGCGACACCAATCTTGACGGTTTTTTTCCCGGGTACCCGTCCACCAGCGATAGCGTCTCTGCTGGACGGCGTCCCTCCGCGAACGGGTAAAGGCGGCCCTCGGTTGGCAGACAAACAACAATCGCTGCGATCGCAAACAGCCGTAGCAGTCAGCCCTACCAGCAAAGTCAACTCTGACTGTGACAAACCGCCCAGTTCCCAGATCCATAAGCCAGAGAATATGCACGACAATTCCCACAGCCCTTGACCGGCTGGCGATCCAGAAAGGCCTGCGGAGGTGTTGATTTCGGGACCCTCAGGACCTAAATCTATAGGTATCGGTCGGTTTGACAGATCACTCGGAAACGGGGGGCGTGCTCCTGTGGCACCTGCCTAACTAGAACGAAGACGCTCGCCGTTGTATGGTTGAAGGATCCGTTCTCTGGAGACGCCTCTGCTCGAGACATCACCGTGTACGACCAAAGGATTTTACGTTTGGTTAGGAAGCTGTCTCGCCGATTTGTCTTCGCGTGACACCAATCATGGCACCATTGAGACGCGGCACATTTTGTATTGGCTGTCGCGATCACATCATCCGGGCAAACACTAGACACCTGAAAACGAAGGAATAGCGATGAGCGATGACGCCACCACCCCAGAAGGTGAACCCACCGAAGAACACGTACCACAACTGGACGATATCATCGCCAATAGCGACGATCCGAACGCGGCACCTGCCGTGGACCTCGGCAGTTTGCCCATGATCGTCATACCCGCGGTGGTAATCCTGGGTGGCGCTATCGCGCTGTGGGTGTTGCGGGATTCCATTTTCCCACCCCGCCTCGTGCAGGTCTCGGGAATCGTCTACATGAACGGTGAGCCATTGGCGAACGCCAACATCCGTACCTTACCCTTCAACTTTGCAGCCGGCGAAGCGAGCGGTCTGAATGACGCGGAAGGGGTGTCCGATACGGAAGGCCGTTTCACTCTCTCAACGTTTGAGGGCGGGGAACCTCTCGAAGGCGCCTACGTTGGAGACCATAAAGTGACTGTCGCCGTCACCGAACCGGGACCGGGTGGCTTTGGAGTCGTCACGCTGTCACCGGCCGAATACGCCGATTCTACCACGACCACGTTACGGATTGCTGTCTCTTCCTCGGCCGATGAGAACCAGAGCTTCAAACTTGAATTGGAAGGTGAAATAAAGGGACGCAAGACGGACGACGCAATTTCCGGTGGTACGCAAGGCATGATGCAAATGGGCGCTGGCATGATGGTGGGACGGGCTTTTACCGAAGGAGATAGCAACAAAGACGGTAAGCTTGACCAGAAAGAAATCAAGGCACTCGACGAACAAGATCGCAAGCAAATGAAATTGGCGGAAGCGGATACCAACAAAGACGGATTTGTCGACCGTGAAGAGTTGAACAAGATACACGGAGTCAGCGGCGGTGGCGGGCGTGGTGGCGCAGGTGGCCGGGGTGGCGGGCGTGGTGGCGCAGGTGGCCGGGGTGGCGGGCGCGGTGGCGCCGGTGGCAGAGGCGGTGGCCGGGGTGGCGGTGGCGGCAAACAATATTCTGGCCGGCGTGGTCAGGACGGCGGAAACTAAACACCCTGCTGCCATGCTTGCACTGACACACACCCCATCACCACGGATGGACCAGTGCCTGTTAACGTTCCTCGATCGCCAGCCAATTGACTGCGACCTGGCCCAGGAACAACATCACGCCTACTGTCAAATGCTACGGCGGGCAGGTGCGCAGGTGCGCACATTACAAACACACCTGCGCTCACCCGATGCGGTATTTATCGAAGATACTGCGATCATACTGGATGAAATCGCCATCCTTACCTCCCCCGGCAGTGCAGCCCGCAGACGAGAGCTGGTCGCGGTCGAACGAGAACTGGCAGACTTGCATATCATCCGCCGCATCGAACCTCCCGCAATGATCGAAGGGGGCGACGTACTGCGAATTCGACGAGAGCTGCTCGTCGGCCTTTCATCGCGCACAAACTCGAAAGGCATCGAAAGGTTAACGCAAATCGTAGAACCCTGTGGTTACCGTGTCATACCGATCCCTGTCGACCATTGTCTGCATCTGAAAACGGCGTGTACCGCTTTGAACGATCACACCTTGCTCGTCAATCCGGATTGGATTGACACTGCGAAACTCAGGGGATTCAACCTGCTTTCGGTTCCTGCGGGCGAGCCGTGGGCGGCAAATGTCATAAGGCTGAATCATCACATCTACCTGCCCGCCGCACATCTCCAAACGGCAATCCTACTGCGGCAGTCAGGCTTCCAGGTCCAGACACTAGAGCTCTCTGAGTTCGCCAAGGCCGAAGGCGGTATCAGCTGTCTCAGTCTGTTGACCTGAAACGCTTTGGCCCAGCGAACGCAATAATACGTTAGTGCAAAATTGCCGGCTCCAAGTCAGGAATCGATGAATCCGCCGGGAAGTAGGGCCTTTGCAGGTGCTGAAACTCGGTGAAACGCAGCGTGGGAGGTGTCGGACCAGGAGTGTTCAAGAACAAGATTCTCGCGGCCAGGTCGGTGTAAACCTGCCGGTAGTTCATAGGGTTTTTGGCCACCACGAATTTGGCGCCGCGATAATCCATCTGCATCGCTTGGAACTGCTCGTCCGTCCAGTCATAACTGGGCAGACTCGTGATCAAGATCTGAACCGCACCGACTTCCAATACCGCAGAGGGGCCCATCTCACCCGGCCGGCCGTCCCACGCACCACCGTTGAACGTAAAATGACCGTCTCCCAACCGCAACACTGTTCCGGATACAGAAAGGGGCGTACCCCATTGCGGGTCAAGTTGATGTCCCAAGTCAAATGTGACCTGGCTGCCCACTCCCGCCTGGTGACAAGCAGCAGCGGCAGCAGGATCCACCACGGGCACCAATGAGAGCTGATCGACACCGACCGAGAGCAAGGCCTTGAGTGACGCTACACTATCGCCCGCTGCGCCACCGCCGCAGCAATCCGCGGTCTCAATCAGAACGATCGGACCGCCGTCCACAGATAACCCCTCGCGCACGGCATCCTCAGGCGTGTGTAATGGTGGCTCCAGGTCGTTGCGGCAATTCCAGTATTGCATTGCGATTTTTCGTGACTGCTCCATCGCGGCGGGAAGATCATCGTCTGTGACCACTAATCCGCCGCCACCCATCCCCGGTAGATCGAGATAGGGGTGCACGAGGAAGGCACTGGTTGATAGCACATCCTCTTGCAGCTCCAATGACTTGGCAAAACGCATCACGTCCGCAAACGGGCCGTCACCCGCCGTATTACCGTAAATCGCACTCACCACGACAGGAACCTTGGCCAGTGCCATCGTCGGCCGGACACGCCCGGCGAGCATTTCCAATACCAGCTGAGCGGCGCGCCGCCCCGTGGCATACCAATCAACGTGTGGATACGTTTCTAAACCCAACAGCGCGTCGGCACCGCGGACCATCTCCTCAGTGACATGCGCATGCAGATCCAATGTCCCGACAATCGGAGTCTGGGGACCGACCAGCTTACGAATCGACGTGATCAAATCCCCCTCCAGGTCACCCGCAGATTCTGCCGCCGCAGACCCATGAAGTGGTAATAACACCGCGTCTACCGGGAGCACGGCTTCCAAACGGTCGAGGAAATCCTGTTTAAGAGTGGCGTAACAACCGGCCGTAAGAGGTCCCCGTGCGCAACAACTGGCATACAGCAAAGGTGCAATATTGATCTGCGAACCGTTCTCGGTCGCAGCGTCCAGCGCATCGAGCATTCCCCCGACGTTCCCATTCCGCAATTCCGTAACCTGTTCGCCTCGTAATAACTCACACTGTTCGAAGTGCTCAACTTCGGTGGGTAATCCACCCAGATGGTTGCACTCAATAAAAATAGCCCCGACGGCAATGGTATGAGACATCGAAAGGATCCTGTCGTAACATCAGAAATAGTCTGCTGCCCTGGCGAGCTGCCCGATTCTGTTTGCTAGGATACCGTAAACCAGCGACCAAGACTTGCGCAGCGGAATTTAGGCCGTAAAAGCCGTGGGCCGGCAGCTACGATTGGTGTGCCACACGCCGTCACAAATGAGCCTGATCGGTTTGAGACCCCGGAAAAGGACTCGCTGCCTGCCAGTGAAACTGTCGCTGGGCGTTTCGGCGCAACCATCTCGGCCCACGCGACGCCAGGAGCAGCGTTACCGATTCGAAGGTACGACGGAGGCGGTCGACGCGAATTCGAGCTGCTTGTTCGCACTACCCAATAAACGGAGAGGGGCAAGCAGGTTTGCTTTCCAGGTCGTCCTGGTTTCGCTACAACGGCAGAGTATCATCGTCAAATCCACCGTGTTCCAATCCTGCTGGGCAGCATTTTCGAGGCTTTTCACGATAGCCGGTACCACCTGCTCTGGACTCTCAGCATTGGTACTTTGTACCAGTTCGCGAAAGCCCTCAACGCCTAGCACGCGTCCATCCTCGAGCCGGACTTCCAGTAAAGACTCATTGTACATCAGTACGAGATCATTCGTTTCAAGTGTCAATGTCCCGTATTGATACTCGTCTCTACCGACCACACCGGGTGGAGTCGCAGAAATCGCATCGTCTGCTGCGCCGCCAGAAGCAGTCTCACCCTTTAACGACACCCACTGCGTCGCACCGGCGGCGCGTGTCAAAGGCGGCGGGGTGCCCGCATTACAGTAAACCAAACGCCGAGTTGGCGAGAAAAAACTCCCCACCAGCGCAGTCGCCAACCCCAAATCGGTTGCCGCCGCCGTAAAGGTCTCGTACAGCCCACGTACGAAATTCTTTTGTTGGATCTGATTCACATTGGCAGCCATCAGATCGCCCAACTGCAGGGACAATCCGTGGACCGACGCCTCTGGCCCGCACGGTTCAGCCAACAGCAAGCGTGTAATGCGCCCGGATGCACACGACGAGACATAGCAGGTTGTGTTGCCGAACTGCTTGCCGGCAGGTCGATTGTAGACCCACACCTCCAAGGCCGGTAACGCAAACCACTTTTGCAGCGCACCATTACCACCCCACACGGTCATACACTGCAATTGCTCGGCGCTTGTCGTTCCATCCGCCATACGTTTTGCCTTCAAATCTGGTTCTCGCGAACTACCTGCTTCGTAGTGTCATACATCCAGGTGAGTATACACTCGCCTGCACCAGGGGGCGTAGCGTGAACCCTGTGGGCACTTTATCGTTGAAATGTCGTCTGCCCAGTGTGAATCGCTGGGAACCACTTTGATTTCCACATGAACACAGACGCTCCTCTGTTCTCAGTGTGGTGCGCACCGCGGGCTCTGCATTCTGGACGGTTCACATTCCCTGACCGCCATGAACCACTTTAATGATGGAGATGCGGAGCGATGCGATCGGCTCGTTGACCTGCTGTCGAAACCATGGCCCAATGGCCAGATCCTGCCGGAACAACTGTTGTCGCGCCGCGCGTGCAGCCCTCAGCAACGGAAAACTACGGTGCACCGGACACCCTCGGGCGGCCAATCGCCATGAGCGCGTGACGAGTGCGGGCGAGAAACAACCCACCCGCAATTGCTGGCGTCGCCAGACAATCTTCCCCCAGACGATTCGTCGCCAAAAGCTCAAGATCTGGACCGGCCCGCACTACGTAGACAAAGCCTGCCTCCGAGGTCAGAAAAATGCGCCCGTCGGCAGCGACCGGCGAAGCTGAAAAGCTCGACCCAGCTGCCCGCGCGATCCGTTTCCGCCCCGCGCGGACACCAGTCTGCGCCTCGTAACAGGTAAAGATACCGCGGTTGGAACAAGTGTACAGATAATCTCCATAAACGATGGGGGTAGGGATGTAGGAACCGCCACGCTCTCGACTCCACACCACTGCATCCCTGGACGCATGAGCTCCCTGTGACCCGGGGTTTGCCATGCGTTCCGGCTGGATCGCCATAATTGGCTGAGTAGGCAAGTGGCCGCTGGTCAAGAACAGCAGGTCCGCTGCTACAAATGGTGAGGGAATGGGTGTCGCAGAAAGCCCATCCATCCGCCACCGCTCGGCTCCTGAATTAACGTCATACGCACGCACAAAGTTTGTTCCAGCCGTCACAATTACGGCACCAGAGGAATCCTCGTAAATGACAGGCGTGGACCAGGACGGGACTTCATCTCGGGAAATTTTCCAGCACTGCTGTCCACTCGCAAGATCGTAAGCGGCCAGGTACGATTCGTTCCTCAGGTCACATTGAACAAACACTCGCTTTCCGTGTACCACTGGCGAGCTGGCAAATCCCCAGCTATAGTCCGGCTCCGTAACGGCGCCGCTATCGAGGACTCCCAGGTCACGCTGCCACTGCTGACGACCGTCTATGGTGTAACAACACAGGCTACCCTGGTTGAACAAAGCAACGACGTACTCTCCATTGGTCGCAGGCGTGGAATTTGCCTGACTCGACTTGGGATGTCGCTTTGAATTGGGAATCCCGCTGACGACCGTGTGCTGCCACCGTATGGCACCCGTCACGTGGTCCAGGCAAAGCAGCTTCCAAGCATGTTCAAATGGATCTTCCGTCGCCGCCGCCTCACTGACGTCTCCGCGCTGAAACAGCGGTTTTTCACCAGCCATCTCAGCTGTGGTTACAAAAACATTCGGCCCCCAGACGATCGGACTGGAATGTGCGAGTCCGGGCAGGTTCGTCTTCCAGGCCACACTTCGGCGCGACTCGATGTCCCAATCGTCCGGAATGTTCTGATCCACAGCAATGCCACGACCACCCGGCCCACGAAACCGCGCCCACTGGGCGCGGTGCGTATCGGTTGCATCGCGCCGCCAGCTTTCACCCGTCGGCGCGGTCGCTGCCCCAGCTTCTGCTGCTGCGCGTTCATAGACAGAGCGTACATGCTTGCCGCGACACAGTAACAGCTGTTGCACTCCGGAGTCAGTCACCTCAAAACGGCAGGTACTGGCACCAAAATCAAAGGTAACCCGGTCACGTGGCGCTAAAGACCGCAGCGCACTTTGCGGCAGACGAATACCAATGGTTCCCTCCATCGCTTCGACCTGAATGGTCTGGAGTCGGTCGTTCTGATAGGCCCCTTCCCATTGCAACAATTCTGCCTGCGGAATCGGAGCGGGCACAGGCAACGCACGGCCGGCCACCCGATCCAGCAAAGCCGCAGCTGCCTCTCGATTTGCCAGTAATGCGTTGGCTTTTGCCGAGATCAACCAGGACTCCTTCCACGTACCAGTGTCCAGGATCGCCTTCATCACGGAGCGCGATCCAGAAAATGCGGCAGCGCGTAATTTGCCCTCGGCGCCACGCGCACCGGCGCGCACCAGCAATTGGATCAATTCAGGATCTTCCGCCATCCACAGCGGAGTCGTCTCCCAGACCGCATCGGTGACGTTTGGGTCAGCGCCCGCTCGCACTAACATTTTGGCCACGTTCACGTGGCGTTTACGACACGCTTGCCATAGTGCAGTAACACCAAATTCTGCAGGGGTATTCACCGCGACACCACGGTCCAGCAAACGGCCCACTGTAGCCCGATCACCATTACGCGCAGCGATGAGCAGCTGCTCATGGGGTAACACGTCCGACTCCGCTGCCGGTTCAGATGACGTACAGCCAACTGCCAGTACCAGCACCGGTAAGAATAATCGGCGGAACATAACGAGGATTATCCCAGCCTGAATTTGGGTGCACAGAAAAAACCGCTCGTCGTATTTGCGCAATCCTCGGCCAACTACAACGCGCAAGAGCACACCGGACAGATTATTCGGCAGCATCCTCCACGGTTGCTTTGACGGGTACCGTTGGCTGGAAACGCAAACACATCAGACCATTCAACTCGCGCACTACAATCTGGTCACCGTGGATCGCGAGATGCGCCCATGTCTCGTCATTGCTGATCTTGCGGCGCCCCAAGAGTTCAAATTTCTCCGGGTTCGCGCGAATCAACAGGAGTTCACCGCGCTGATCGAGTGCCAGGATACGATCAGCGGTCGCCACCATGCTCCAGTACTTCCCGAACGGTCTTGAAGTAAACGTCGTACGTCCCGTTTTCAGATCGATGCATGTGAAACGCTGGTTACGTAAATGAAGATAGGCGTAACCATCAATCACTACCGGGGAGGACATATAGGCCTGCACTTTGCTTTCCCAAACCTCCTCGAGGCCGAGCGTTCCTTGACTTTCCTGCAAGCGGAAAAGATGCGAACGGCCCCCATACGCACTCGTAAAAACCGTATCGCCTACAACCGCTGGTGTAAGAATGTTCATCCCGCGAAACGCTGCGATCTCGCGCGACCAGAGAACGCTTCCTTGCTCGGGATCAATTCCGGCCAATAAACTCCGAGTCTGGACGACGAGCTGACGTTTCCCACCCAGATCCGCCATGACTGGGGAAGAAAACGCGCTGCCATACATACCGCCTTTATCGCGGAGCGTTCGCCAGACAATGCGGCCTGATCGTTTATCCATTTTGACAAAGCCCGAGCCTGCCTGGACATAGACATGATCTCCCCAAACCAACGGCGAAGAGACAAATCCAAAGCGCGGCAGTGGAGATCGCAACTGGGACATGAAATCAACGTTCCAGACCTCCGCCCCCGTCTCTGCATTCAGGCACACCAGCCGATCACGGATACCAGCGACATATAAATACTGGCCATCGTATGCCGGCGTCGCCCGAATCCAGCTACCATTGGAACTGGCGAAAAACGGGACGCTCAGGGAACCGGACCAGCGAGTCGACCACAATTGCTTGCCTGTCGACCGATCCAGAGCACGCACGACCTCGTATTCTTCATCCACGGTTTCCGTCACAAATATCCGGTCTCTTGTTACGATCGGACCTGAATAGCTGGGCCCCAGATTGACTTTCCAATCGAGTCGCAACGACCGGTCCGTCAGATCCCGCGGAAGCATGTTCGTCGCTAACTTCGCATCACGCGTCGGCCCGCGCCATTGGAACCACCCCAAGTCCTCTGGTCCTGCGGCCGGCAAACGTGAAGCGGTTGAGGCACAAATACTCAGCAAAAACGCAATCTTCAGCACCTGTACGCTTGCAGGAACACAACGGGCATTCAACATCAAACCATTCCCTCTCATTATGAACTGGCACGTCATCGTGCCAAAAATGTCTACATGGCAGACTGGACTAAGTTACAACGCTTGATTCTCAGAACGATCCTCGACCGGTGTATCCTTATCGTGCTCGCTCGAAAAACTCAAAGCCGTCCTGGCAAAGGCTTCCAAATGCTGCATGTTGTCACAGTAAGCGGCGTATTGCATCTGCCGACGCAGTGACTCGTCAAGTTCGCGCCCGCCAACTACAAAAGCGACATCGAGTTCAAACTCTTCATGCAGCGTCGCGTAATTGGTGAGGAACTCATCGCGATTCAGCAAATGCGAACAGCTCAACCAGAACAAACGAGGACGATGTTGACGGATCGCAGCTGCCAATGTCGCATACGGCAAATTACAGCCGAGTGATGCTGCATTCCAACCACAATCACGGAGCACCAGTTCCGCCATCGAGGTCCCGAGTCCGTAGTGATCGCCCTCTACGGTAGCACCAATAGCAACAGGCCGGTTCGCCACAGGCGGTGGCAGCAAACGTCGCAATTCATGCAGCACACCCAAGACAATTTCACAGCCACGTCGCTCTTGGAAAACTTCGACATCCCCACATTCCCACCGTTCGCCGATCACTTCCATCGCGGAAGCAATAAACTCATCACAAATCTTGCTGACGGAAAATTCAGAGAGGAACAGATCGAGAATGATTTGTCGACACAGTTCCAGGTCACCCGCGATCAGCGATTGGGTAAATAACTCAGCAGACCCGGCGTAACTCCCGGGCTGCGTCTCACGAGCCGCCGGCAGACCAAGCAACTGGGGCCGGACGATTGACTTCCGCTGATCCTTCAGAAACCGCATCAGTTCGCCTAGCACCACTCGGCGATGACCACCCGCCGTTTTCTGAAAGTCAATCAGACCTCGGTCGCACCAACGCTTGACCGAAGATTCACTGACGTCGAGGGCGCGGGCAATCTGCTTGGGGGAGTACGAGTCTGCCATGTTTACCTGTCGATTTGGAAGAAATCGATACAATGAATGTTTCGAACGTTATTATTATTGCCTGCGACGTATTTTGACAATCCCCAGACGCTGGAAACCATCCAAAAAACCCAGGACAACAATCATATTTTCGGCATTTATGTCCATTTCATTAATATTTCCCAAGACTCTTGCCATAATACACACCGATTGCTATAAATACCAAATAAGGACGTTTTGAACGTTATTTAATGAGCTTTACACACCGATTCGTCGAGATTTCCATGTCGATCGCACCTTCCACCGTTACTTCCGA
>CAZITS010000023.1:0-2440 GCA_964542185.1 uncultured Pirellulaceae bacterium | reverse complement strand
ATAGATCTCTGCCGAACCACACTTACACACACCGGCTGCAGCAGGTGCTCGAAACACCTCTTGAATTCGTATCCAGTGCGTCCTTCGACACGGCGAACATCAAAGAAGAAGTCCACCAGACGCTATCTGAGCTGATGTCCCCGGCGAGCCTCGATGAGAATCTGCCCCAGAACCTGCCCGGGCACCTGGCCCGTCTGTGCGAATGCAGTCGCCTCGCACCACTGGAAGAGCAACGGCTGTTTCGCAGCATGAACTTCCTCAAATTCCGCGCCAACAAGGAACGCCTCCGCCTCCAGGGAGAAAAACAACCTGCTCCGGAACTACTGGCCGCCATCGAAGAAGACCTGCAAAACGCTGAGCGAGTCAGAAATCACATCATCCGAGCGAATACGCGGCTGGTCTTCTCTGTGATCCGCAAATTTGTCAATCCACAGCATTCGTTTGATGATCTGCTCAGTGACGGCATTTTCACCCTGATCCGAGCAGTCGATAAATTTGATACCGACCGCGGATTTCGGTTCAGCACTTATGCCTATCGCGCTATCACGAGCAACACGTGCCGTAAGATCGCCAACCGACAAAAAGAACTATCACGGCAGTCAACCTCTGCGAGTCAGTTGATTGATGAGTCACTGGAGAGCCCTGCGCCGGCAGGAATGAACGAACAAACCTGGACGCAATTGAACGATGTTTTGACGCAACTGATCCGACGTCTCGATCGCCGTGAACAACTTATCTTGAGAAGTCGTCATGCACTGGGAAGTCACCGCACCACCCACACCTTTCAAGACCTGGCAAACCGCCTGGGCATCTCCAAGGAACGCGTCCGTCAACTGGAACATCGCGCCGTAGAAAAGCTCCGCAGTTGGGCTGCTGAACAATCTGTTCAAGAACTCGTCGACCCTGTGTTGACGTAATAGACATGCGACAACAACCTTGTCGTTCTACCTCCTGCTTCTCTGGCACATAGATAATGCTATGCTGGCTCAGACGTTTGAACGCAATGTGATGCTACCGGTCTCACCGGACGAAGCTTTTGCCTGGCACGAGCGGCCAGGAGCCGTGCAACGACTGCTGCCCCCCTGGGAACACATTCGTGTAGCACGCGCTAGCCAGGGCATCCAGGATGGTTCCCGAGTTGAGTTTGTCCATCGTCTGGGGCCGCTCCCGTTACGCTGGATTGCCGAACATCGTGATTATCGCCCTGGCTATTCCTTTCGGGATATTCAGCTACACGGCCCCTTTACCCGCTGGGAACACCTGCATCAATTCGAATCCCAGGGTCCCGGCCAGACACGCCTTACCGATCATGTCGAATTTCAATTACCCGGTGGGGCGATCGGATCTCGTCTGGGACGCACACTTGTTGACAACCTGCTGCGAAGAATGTTCCATTTTCGGCACCGTCGCACTGTCGCCGATCTGACTGCCCATTCCAGATTTCGCAAGAGAAACACGATGCACATCGCCATTAGCGGCTCCCGCGGACTTGTCGGATCCGAACTCGTTCCGTTTCTGACCACGGGCGGGCATCGGGTGACACATATAACACGAACCCAATCTGACCCAAACGATGTCGTATGGAATCCGCAGCAGGGTCAGCTGGACGCTGCTGACCTGGAGGGGATCGACGCGGCCGTCCACCTGGCAGGGGAAAACATCGCCGGCCGGAGGTGGAATACACAACAAAAACAACGCATCCTCGACAGCCGAGTCAACGGTACACGGTTGCTGTGTGAAAAACTGGCGGCACTGCAAACTCCACCGCAGGTGCTTATCTCTGCATCGGCCATAGGATTGTATGGCGACCGGGGCAGTGAGATCATGTCTGAGACAAGTGAGTCCGGCGAAGGATTCCTGCCCGATGTGGCAGAACAATGGGAAGCCGCGACCCAACCAGCAAAGGATGCCGGAATTCGTGTCGTCCATTTGCGATTTGGCGTGATCCTCAGCCCCCGCGGTGGTGCTCTGGCCAAGATGCTGACTCCCTTCCGACTCGGTGGTGGCGGGGTCGTTGGTAATGGCAAACAGTACTGGAGCTGGATTTCACTGGACGACGCCGTCTCGGCGATTCTGCACGCCCTGATGACCGACTCACTGAAAGGTCCAGTCAACGTAGTTGCCCCGCAACCCGTCACCAACCTGGAATTCACCAAGACGCTCGGCCGCGTTCTTGCACGTCCGACGATCGTACCAATGCCAGGTTTTCTAGCGCGGCTGGTACTTGGAGAAATGGCCAACGACCTTCTCCTGTCAAGCCTGCGTGTTGCTCCGCAGCGTCTGCTGGAAACCGGGTTTACCTTTCAACATGCCGAACTCGAAACAGCATTGCGTCACCTGCTCGGACGATCCGCTTGAAGGCGCTGACGCTGCACGTAACCACATCGACAAATCTCGACTCAAGCTAACGCAAAGGCGTTCCTGTTCATGTCAACGTTTC
>CAZITS010000022.1:0-17424 GCA_964542185.1 uncultured Pirellulaceae bacterium | reverse complement strand
GTGTTTCCGTGGATGGGAAAATCAAACGCGTCGGTGTTGGTGTCGGCGATCAGTTCCAGCTGATCGTTGTAGACCTGGATGGCCACATCGACGTCACCCAGGTCCAGGCCGGTAATGGAAAGTCGATCATGACTGGCGACGATCTGGATGCTGTCGGTATCGCCCGGTTGGTCCAGGCTACCAATCACCGAACCGAAGCCGCCCGTCCCGAATTCGGGCAACTCCGCGCCGATGTCACCCATGTTGATCATGCCCTGCTGGATGGCTTCGGGTGGAAACAGGTCGCTGGGCATGCGGCCGGTGTTCATGTGATTGACAATGGAAATCGCGTCCACGGCCGAGAGGGCACCGTCGCCGTTGGTATCCAGGAAGGCGCTGGCGGTTTCACTGCCAACCAGACCTTGCAGTGACGGGGGGGCTACCATGCCAGCCAGGTTGCCGGGCGACATCGAGTTGATGGCGTTTTGGATGACGATGGCGTCACCGGCCGACACGGATCCATCGCCGTTGGCATCGAAGGGATTGAATGAGTTCTGCCAGGGACTGCCGTCCCAGGTCAACCAACCGGCACCGTCTAACACGATCCGCGTTTCCAGCGATTCGATACCCAACGAACGACGACGTGATCGGGTTGCCATAGCAGACTTCCTTCCGTTGCGAATGACGAGAGCTGTCACACAAAATAGAGAGTCACCGCTGATCATAAATTACTTCGACGTACAGGGCAAGTTTTCCTCGGTTTTTCCGGAACGGGCTGCGGTTTCTGTTCCCCTCGGTGGAGGGGGAGGGTCGCGGAGCGGTAGCGGGGTGCCGTAGCATGCGGGTTGTGAACGTCAGTGTCGTCATTCCCGCGATCAACGAACAGGCAGTCCTGGGCCGGGCCATTGCCAGTGCCTGGCAGGCGGCCGCGGCGGAGGTCATCGTGGCGGATGGGGGCAGTCAGGACGACACGCTGCGGATTGCCGCAGCGCTGCAGTGCCGCGTGGTGACGGCGGCGGCCGGCCGCGCGCGCCAGCAGAACGCGGGTGCCGCGGTGGCTACCGGCGACGTCCTGCTCTTTTTGCATGCCGACAACTGCCTGCCGGAGACGGGGCTGGCCCAGATTTGTGAGGCGCTACAAGATCCGGCGACGGTCGGTGGTTCCTTCCGCCAGGCGATCGCCGCCCGCGGTGCCCGGTTCCGGCTGCTGGAGTGGGGGAACGGGTGGCGGGCCCGCTGGCTGGGGATGCCGTACGGTGACCAGGGCCTGTTTGTCCGCCGCAGCGTGTTTGACGCGGTGGGGGGGTTCGCGCCGGTTCCACTAATGGAGGATGTGGTATTGATGCGTGCGTTGCGGCGGCAGGGCCGTTTGGCATTTCTGCGCGGACCGCTCGAGGTCGATGCGCGGCGTTGGCAGCAGGCGGGCCTGGTCCGCCAGACCCTGCGTAACTGGCTGCTGTTGGCCGCTTTTCGCCTGGGCGTCTCGCCGGCGCGACTGGCCCGGTTTTACCCTCGCCACGACCGGCCGGCCGTGTCACCGCCGCCCCCTTGAGCGGCGATCTTTTCAGCGCGGTTTTCTATCGAAACCGGGCGGCGGATCGTACAATCAGGCTGTTGTCTGGACGGTGCCGTCGGCGCGCCTGCCCGCGGGGCCATCACTGAATTCACTATCTGTGGGCGCGCATTGAACAGGGGATCTGGGCTGTGCAAGGTATCCGTTGGCAAGACCTGATGTGGTTGTTCCTGGTATGGCTGTGCGTCGAGAGCGGGATTGCTGCGGCGGCCGAGCCGACGCCCCCGGCCGGACCACTGGCCCGTTACGTGGCACAGCCGGATGCCAGTTACGCCTGGCAGGTGCGTCGCCGTGGCCAGGTGTCACGCAGTGAATACGTCGAGTTGACATTGCATTCACAGACCTGGCGCGACATTGCCTGGAAGCACCAGTTGTTCCTGGTCAAACCGTCAACCATGCCGGCCACGGCGTCCCATGCCATGCTCTGTATCGTGGGTGGCAGCTGGAAAGACGAGTACGCCCAGCCCGCTGCGGCGGACGAACGGCTGCCGGACGATGCGACCCTCTTTGCGAATCTCGCGGAAACGTTGAAAACACCGGTGGCCGTGCTGTTGCAGGTGCCCCATCAACCGATCTTTGACGGTCAGTTTGAAGACCAGGCGATTTCCTACACGTTCGAGCAGTTCCTCAAAACGGGTGACCCGCAGTGGCCGCTGTTGTTGCCGATGGTGAAAAGTGCGGTTCGCGGGATGGACGCGACCGAGGAATTCTGCGGCCAGGAATGGTCGTTGTCGTTAAAGTCCTTCACGGTGACGGGTGCCTCCAAGCGCGGCTGGACGACCTGGCTGACGGCGGCCGTCGATCGCCGCGTGACCGCACTGGCGCCGATGGTCATCGACGTACTTAACATGAGCCCCCAGATGGAGCACCAGCGCCGCGCCTGGGGCAAGCTGTCCTACAAGATTTCGGACTACAGCGACCGCAACCTGATCGCGCAGCTGGAGAGCCCCGCCGGTAAAGCGCTGCGGAGTATCGTTGATCCGTACAGTTATCGGCAGCGACTGAAGCAGCCGAAGTTGATCATCATCGGCACCAATGACCATTACTGGCCGCTGGATGCACTCAACCTCTACTGGCAGGATCTGCAGGGGCCGAAGTACATCCTCTACGTTCCCAACAACCGCCATGGGTTAAAGGATCTGGGGCGCGTGTTTGGCAGTCTGCGCGCCCTGCATCGGCAGGCGGTTGACGGGCAGGCACTGCCGCAGTTGACCTGGAAGCTGGAGCAGGATGCCCGCGGGGTGCAGCTGGAGGTGCGTTCGGATATCCGGCCCGACCAGGTCCAGGCCTGGGTGGCTACTTCCCCCACCCGCGATTTCCGCGAAGCCCGCTTCCGGTCGGTCACACTGCAGCGCACAGGGGATGCGTACCGGTACCAGCGCCCCCGCCCCGCTGAGGGCTACCTGGCGCTGTTCGGCGAAGCCCTCTACAACGGCGACGCGGTACCCAGCTTTTTTTCCACCAATGTCGAGATTGTGGCGGCGCAGCAGGACGCGTCCCGGACGCCTTGACCTGGCAAGCGGTCAATCTTCCCCCAGCTGGTTGATGGTCAGCCAGAGGTTGTCACGGAAGGCCTGACCGGCGGCCGACTTGAGCGTGTAGCCGATCTGCATCTGCATAACCGGCTGCAGGTCTTCGATTTCCAGCGACAGCGATTTGCCGTCGGCCGATAACACGGCTTCCAGGACTTCCACCTCGTCCTGCCCGCGTCGTTTGGGGTTGGCCACGCTGAAGTGGGGCGAGCCGTAATTGGCAGTCCAGCGGTAGTTCCACTGTTCGACGTTGTAGTTGTCGATATCTTCTGCGGCGGCTCGGTCCAAGGGCTCACTAAACTGGAGCTGAATGGTCGATTCTCCGACATGCATGGCGACCGGCATATGCAGCGGCCGATCGGTGTAGCGGACCCGGAAAAAACCGCCCGCGGTGGCGGTGTTGCTGCTCCAGCCGACCAGCCCGCAGACGTACAGCTGGCCATTGTCGGGATGAAAACGGCCGCGCATCACACCCGTGGGAAATTGCAGTGGCAAGCGGACGACGCCCCCTTGTTGCACGTCACCCATCTGCTGACGGAGTACCAGCCACATCTGTCCGGTGCCGTACGAAGTCGACAAGATACGGCCCTGTAGCGGGGCCCAGCCTGGGCCCTTGACCCACAGCTGGGCGGCCGGTGAACGGTCGACATTTTTGGGCAGCCAGACCAGCGGTGGTTCGTACGTCTGGGGCCGGTCGCCGCGGTGGAAGGAGTACATGTTGCCGTAGAAACCGCCCGGTTTCACGAGATTGATGCGATTGGCGGGTGTCCAGTGCCCTTCCTGGTCGCTGGTGATCAGCTCTCCCTGGGGGCCGATGCCGACGCCGTTGGCGGCCCGAAAGCCGTTGCAGACGATTTCCGAGCGGCTGCCGTCGGCGGAAACCTTGATCAGGGTACCGTGGTGCGGGACGACCGAGTCCAGTGCGTGCCGCGCCGATTTGGCGTAGTAGAAGTTGCCCTGCTCGTCGGTTTGCAGGTCCATGGCGAATTCGTGGAAGTGCTCGGTCACCTGGTGGTCGTTGTTAAAACTCTCGTAGTAGTCGGTTTCACCATCCCCGTTGAAGTCGTGCAGCCGGGTAATCTGATCGCGGCAACAGACGTAGATCTGTTCGTCGACGATCCGTAGTCCCAGCGGCTGAAAGAGGCCTGTGGCGATCCGTTGCCACGTCAGTTTGGACAGATCTCCTTCGATGCCGTCCACCAGCCAGACATCTCCGTTCCAGGTGCAGACTGCTGCCCGCCGCGCGTCGGCGAAGAAATCGAATCCTCCCAGGCGCATCCAGCTGTGCCAGGGATTGTCATCGGGCAGGGTGAGGGTATCGGTGAGAAACGGCTGGTCGCCTTTTCCCAGGACGCCCTGAGTCGTCACCCGCTCGGGAAAACGGCTCTGCCCACCTCGCAGCCGGTCGGCCAGCGGGGTTGGTGCCGGAGTCGTTTTGGCGAGCTCGGCAAAGTCGCCCAGTTGCGTCCGATCACCGTTCCACAACAGCACTTTGAAGCGGGCTGGCGTCGCCGCGGCCGGGATCCGCAAGCGGATGTGCTCGGCGTCGCTGAGCTCCAGACGTACGGTGTCTGGAGCGTGCCGACAGGCGACCGCGGTCACCTGCGGTGGCGCCACGGCGCGACCGGCGAGCAAGGCGACTTCCGCTCCTGGCAGGGCGCGGCGGTACAGCCGGATCTCATCCAGCAGGCCAGAGAAGGGGGGCACAAAGTCGGTCGCCGTGTAACCGATCCGGACCACGTGCGCCGGATCGTCGGGCGATTTGAGCGGTCGGCGGTTGTCCGGCTGGCCATCGATGTAGAGTTGGGTCAACCCGTCGCGGTGACCGTAAGTGACGGCCACATGGTGCCAGCGCCCATCGTTGACGCGGCGGTTGGACTCGACCACGCCCACCCAACCGACGTCGTAACACAACCGCCCCTCGCGAACAAAAAACGTTTTGCCTTTGGGTTGCCACTTGCCTTGGGCGGGACCGCGGGCCAGGATCGTGCCGGCCCCGCGCGTCTTGATCCAGGCGGTGACGCTGAAGTCTGCAGTGCCCAGATCGATGGCCGGTGAATTCGCGATTGAGACGAACGCTTTGCCGTCAAAGGAGAGTCCGCTGGCTTGCTGTCCGTCCGCGCGGCGGGCTCCCTGGAGCGTACCGACGAATTGTTTTCCCTGGGTGTTCTGCGCCAGGGGGCCTGTCGGTTCGTTGAATTTCCAGTGCGCCTGCAGACCCTGCCGCAAACGCTCCTCGGCGCCTGCGGCGGCCGGCGCGGGTGCCTGCAGACCGAAGGCGGCCAGGCCTTGCGGATCGTTGGCCGCCGGTTGGAGCGTGCTGGCGGAGATCAGCGTGGCGCCGCCCGTGGCGTCACTGCAGACCTGCAGCAGCAGGTCGCTCGCCGATTTGCCAATTTCGAGTGTGCGGACCAGGACTCGGGTTGGTCCGGCAGGTGTGGGTCGGGACTCCAGGGAAGGGGTTTCGCGGATCTCGGTCCCGGCCACAGTGTAGTGCAGGATGACCTGGTCACCGTTCAGGTAGAGCCCTTTGTAGTGCGCCCATTTCCGCGGCAGGGGTCCATAGGGCAAACTGCGCGGATCGGCAAACGACTCGTCCTGTGCCCACCCAGGAATACGTGGATTGGAGAAAAGTGGTGCGCCCAGCACCCGTGGGTGTGTGCCGTGGGACCCGTCGTAGACCACGCTCCGCCAATCCAGCTGGCTGCGGGTCCAACCCGCCGCGAAACGCAACAGATCGCTATCGAACAGGACCGCTTCCCCCTCGTCGCCCAGCTGGATGCGGATGCCCTTGTAGGCGATGTTGCCCTCCGGAACACTGGCCTGGAAGGAGTGGGTCATGTAGGGACCGTACTCCATGTCGATCCATTTGCGGCCGGTGAGCTGACGGGCCGGCGGCTGCTGCGCTGGTAAACCAGCGGCACCGGTGACCAACAGGAAAAGTGCTAGCAACGTGCGAGCCAAACGCATCGCGAAGTCTCCGAGAAACCGGTGTGGAAAAGGGAACCGCCGCGTGTGGTGACCTCCCCGCCATGCCCTCGTTGGGGAAGTCCGAGCAAGTATGACCGCCTGCGTGGGGCACCGCAAGCGACGCAAGTTCGCATTGACGCTGCGCCGGCCGGTCGACTATAGCCCCCTGTGGAAGCTGCCAGGCGTGCGCTGGAAAGCTGCCCGAGTGGCCCGCATGGGGAACCAGTCCTGTCCGCACGGTTTCGCTGTCGGTCCTGTCTCCGCCCCCGGCGGAGCGGGTGAGAGAATCTATGTCTGTCTGTTCCCGGTCACGCGTTTTGCTACCGGCCCTGTGGGGTCTGGTCTGTTGCGGCTGCGCCTTGCGTCAGCCTGACTCGGCGGCCCCCGACCAGCTGCCGTTGCCGCTGATGGCACCTGGTGCTGTCGTGGTGGAAATCGTTTTTGTCAGTATTGATTCCGCAGCGGCTGATCTGGAGCAAGAGTTGTGGCAGCAGGCGGATGAGCAAATCATCCCATCTGCCCGGCGCCGGCAATTGACCACGCACGGACTGCGCTGCGGCCTGGTTGGCGCGCGGCCTCCCGAGGCGCTGGTCGCGCTTTACCAGCGCAGCCGCCAGTCGATGGACGTCCCGGCCGGTTCCGCCGTGGTGCCGTTTGAGAACCTGGTCCATCGGCAAAGGCGGATGCAGCTGCGGCATGAGCAGCGGCGCGAAATTGTCATGCCAGGCGACCCGCTGCCCGAGCTCCAGCTGGAGCTGCACGAGGAACCGCCCCGCCAGCTGAGTCTGCAGCAGGCCCGTGGCCTGCTGGCGATTCGCGGTCACTTGCAACCCGACGGTGCTGTGCGGATCGAATTGACGCCGGAAATCCAGCATGGTTCAGCGCGACCGCGCTGGCGCGGTGACCACGTGCAGGGGCGCTGGCAATGGCTCAGTGAACAGGAGCGGGAGGTGCTGCGTGATCTGGTGATGTCGGTCACCCTGGGCCCTGGCCAGACGCTGCTGGTCAGCTGTCGCGGTTCCGGTGAGGAGCTGGGGCACCATTTCTTTACGCGCACGCTGATCGACGGAAAAAAACGCAATCTGCTGCTGATCCGGCTGGCGCAAACGCAGTTGGACGGCGTCTTTCGTGAGCGGCAAATCGTCGAACCGCTGGTCAGCAACCCGGAGTGAAGCGGCCCGTTGTGGTGCAGCGGCGGCCCGGCTCCTGGGAATTGCGGGGGATCCCCCCCTCCAGTGTTTGACCGATGTCCGCTAAGGTGAAGGCTGTTCGTCTTCCGGGGATGTGTCCCGGTGCGCGCTACTACAGCAGTCCCGGCTTGTACCCAGCCGGGACGTGATGATCCCCGCTGCCGGTCGCCGGGGTCCTGTGGCAGTGGACGAGAGATGCCAGCACAGAGGAGATGGTCTGATGACATTGGTTCCGCTACGAGTCGTATTGGATCATGCGGCGGAGAACAACTACGGCGTGGCCGCCTTTAACGTGAACAACATGGAGCAAATTCAGTCCATCATGGAGGCGGCCGAAGAGACGGAATCCCCCGTAATCGTGCAAGCTTCGCGCGGGGCGCGGGCTTACTCCCAGGACGCCTACTTGCGGCACTTGATGTTGGCCGCTGTCGAGCTGTACCCGCAGATTCCAGTGGTGATGCACCAGGACCATGGCAATAGCCCGGCGACCTGCGTCAGCGCGATGGACAACGGCTTTACATCGGTGATGATGGACGGATCACTGGAGGAAGACGGCAAGACCCCGGCCAGCTTTGAATACAACGCGCAGGTCACCCGTGAAGTGGTTGACCTGGCCCATGCCCGGGGCGTTTCGGTGGAAGGTGAATTGGGTTGCCTGGTGTCGCTGGAGACCGGTCAAGGCGACAAGGAAGATGGCCACGGTGCCGAAGGCGTGCTCTCGCATGACCAGTTACTGACGGATCCCGAGGAAGCGGCCCAGTTTGTCGACGCCACCGGCGTCGATGCGCTGGCGGTGGCCATCGGTACCAGTCACGGCGCTTACAAGTTCACGCGACAGCCCGATGGCGACGTATTGGCGATGGACCGCATTGAACAAATCCATCAGCGTTTGCCGAATACGCATCTGGTAATGCATGGCAGTTCGTCGGTGCCTCAGGAACTGCAGGACATCATCAACCAGTACGGAGGCGCCATCAAGCAAACCTGGGGTGTCCCGGTGGCCGAGATCCAACGCGGTATCCAACATGGGGTGCG
The DNA here is from genome assembly GCA_964542185.1 of uncultured Pirellulaceae bacterium. Classification (GTDB taxonomy): domain Bacteria; phylum Planctomycetota; class Planctomycetia; order Pirellulales; family Pirellulaceae; genus UBA9264. The sequence goes on along the minus strand of CAZITS010000022.1, from coordinate 9,145 downwards.
GAAGATCAACGTGGACACGGACAATCGGCTGGCGATTACCGGAGCGATCCGCAAGGTCTTGATGGAGAGCCCGGACAAGTTTGACCCCCGTGACTACCTCAAGCCGGCGCGGGCCGCGATGAAACAAGTCTGCGTCGATCGGATGGTGGCTTTCGGTCAGGCTGGCCACGCGGGCCAGGTGGCGGCCGTCTCAGCCACCTAGTGTCCGCCGCCCGGCCGCCGCAGTGGTGGACGAAATAACCCCCGGGCCAGGTGACTGGGTTTCGGGACAAGCCATTTCTCGTGACGAGCTGGGTGCTGTGATGGGTGTATATGAAGAGCTGGGCTTGGCGCCGATCATCAATGCTTCGGGCACGGTGACGCGGTTGGGTGGCGCTCCCATGCCACCCGCCGTGGTGGCCGCTTTAACGGCCGCGGCCGGGCAATGGGTTCCCTTGGAACAGTTGCAAGCTGCCGCATCGCGGCGGATTGCCTCCGTGACGGGTGCGGAGGCGGGTCTGGTGACGGCGGGTTCTGCGGCGGCACTCACGCTGGGTACCGCAGCGCTGCTGGCAGGTCACGATTTGCGACGAATGGAACAGTTGCCCCACTGTCGCGGGTTTCCCCATGAGATCGTGGTGGCCCGCGAACACCGCAGCGGTTACGACCACGCGGTCCGCGCCGCCGGTGCGCGGCTGGTGGAAGTCGGTTTCAACGAAGTGGTGGCTGGCGCCGGAGTGCGGCGGGCAGAAGGCTGGGAATACGAAGCCGCCTTTTCGGAGCGGACTGCGGGAGTCTTGTATGTCTTTTCGTCTGCGGCGGCGCCGACACTCAACGAAGTGGTGGAGCGGGCGCAGCGGCACCAGCTTCCCGTCCTGGTGGATGCCGCGGGGGAGCTTCCCCCCCGCGCCAATCTCAAGCTGGCGGAGACTTCGGGCGCCGACCTGGTTGCCTATAGCGGTGGAAAATCGATTCGTGGACCCCAGTCGACCGGGATTCTCTGCGGCCGTCGCCACTGGATCACCTCAGCGGCGCTGCAAATGCTGGATATGGACGATCACGAGCAGCTCTGGGATCCACCTCCGGAACTGATCGACCGCAGCCAACTGGCAGGCATTCCCCGGCATGGCATCGGCCGCGGCTTGAAAGTTTCCAAAGAGGAGATCGTGGCGCTGTTGGTGGCGCTCGATCTGTTTGCCGCAGGGGATTATCTCGGCGAGTTGACCCAGCAGCGTGAACTGCTGGAGCAGATTGCTGGGGCGATCGCGGAGACGGCTGCGGTCTGTACGCTGCGCGAGTCCGGCTCACCAGAGCGGCCGCCGCTGTTGGAAGTCAATCTTGCCGAGACCGGGCAGGATGCGTTTGAAGTCTGCCGCCGCTTGCGGCTCGGCGCACCGCCGATCTATGTCAGTCACGGTGAATTGGCCGATGGCAAACTCGTGATTCATCCGATTTGCCTGGATGATGCGATGGCTGCGACCCTGGGGACGCGTTTGCGGGAAGAACTCGAGCACCCCCAGTCGTAGCCGCCGCCGGGGGGCCGGCTCAATCCGGCTCGCGGAGCTTACAGGGTATCTGCTCGGCAGAGGGCAGGTAGTGGTAGTCGACCGGATAGTTGCGGAACCGTATTGAGTAGTACTGCTCGAACCACTCTGAAATATTGGTTTCGATGTCGCGTGCGTAGTCGGGTACCACGTGCAGGGTCTTCCCCTGGAAGTCTTCGCGGATGTCACCTTGTTCCACCAGGATGCGTCCTGACTTGATCACGTAGCGCGGCAATTCGAACATGACCTGTTGGTTTTCGTGCGGAGTGTAGATGGTCACATCCGCATCGGCACCGGGGCCCAGGTGGCCTTTGTTCGCCAGTCCCAGAATTCGGGCCGGGCCGGCCCGCGTGATGATCGCGATTTCATTCATCGTGTACTCACGGTCCAGGTCGGCCAGCTGTGAATGCTGGCGAACGGCTGGGTGGACCGTTTTGATCACATCCTGCCGATAGGTGCGGTCCATCAGCAAACGGATAATCTGTGGATAGGCCAGGAACGATCCACCGTTGGGGTGGTCGGTGCTCATCACGACCCGCCAGGGATCGTCGACCATCAGGTACCATTCCAACCCGATGGCCCATTGCAGGGCGTGCACCATGCTCTTGTTGCGGTATTTGATCGGAGCGATTCCGCAGCCGGATTCCATTTCCGTGTCGGAGCTGAACCACTTGGTGCCGTAGACGTTCTGCAGGAAATAGCCGAGCGGGCCGTCGCCCGTCATGCTGGTCGTTTCCCCGAACAGAACTTGCCCGACGTCGACCGTGATGTTGGGGTGCGCATTGACGTATTCGGCGAGCGGTTCGACTCGAGAACAGAAGGTGGCTTCATCGCCTTCACCACCACCGTAGCTGTGAAACTGGATGTGGGTGATGTGGCCGCGATGTCCCTCCAGGGACTTCATCGTTTCCAGGGTGGTTTCCCAGTTGCCGGGTAACCCCAGGTTGTTGGCGTGGATGTGGACGGAGTGGGGCAGACAGAGTTCGTCGACGGTGCGCGCCATTTCACGAATGATTTGACGTGGCGTGACGTTAAAAAAGTCGACTACCTGATCGATCCGGTTGACGTTTCCTGCCTGTTGTTGCTTCCAGACTTCAACGCCACCGGGATTGACCAGCTTGGTCGCATAGCCTTTGGCCGCACCCAGTAGCCAGCCGACAAACGCCTTGAGACGCTCCGGTTCGTTCTCCTGGATGGCCTTCATCACGTAGTGGTTGTTGCCCATCAGGACGTAGAAGCCCTTGTCGAGGCAAGGGGTGTCGGCGAACTCTTCGTGCGCGTGCCGTGCCGAGAGCGGGGGAACCGCCGCATCGAAGGCCGTGGTGTACCCCAGTCCTGCGTATTTGTAGCCCGTGGCGAACGTACTGGGGACACTCCCCATCGTGCCACTGTGGGTGATGTCGGTGCGACGAATGGGTTCGGCGACCCGCTTTTCCTCGGGTCGCATCTTGCGGGCCACATTGACTTTGGGACCGGCGATATGGCAGTGCATATCGATCCCACCGGGCATGACGACTAACCCAGCCGCATCCAGATTGTGGCTGGGCCGGATCTGCGGATCGGTGGGCGGCTCGATCACCTTGCCGTCCTGGATCCAGATGTCGTGTACTTGACCGTCGAGGCCGTTGGCCGGGTCGTACACATAGCCACCAGTGATTTTCAACAATGATTCAGACATACGGTCGCCGCTGCGAACAGGGAAACAGGGAGCCAGCAAGTTCGAGGAGCCGCGGAAACCGGAGGGTGTCGCAGGAGCGCTGTACCGTTGGCGGTGGCGCAGGGCGATTCCCAGGTCGTTCTAGCCCGTACGGCTACTGGCTCCTATCATGGAGGGAAACAGGCAAACCGACAACCGGGAGGGGGGGATGGATCAAGGCAGCCGGCTGGAAATGGCGATTCGACAGATCGAATTTGCCCGGCAGTATACAGAGAGTCTGCTGGTAGACCTGACGGACGAGGAGTGGTTGCGGCAACCCGCCGGCGCTGCCACCCATATTGCCTGGCAGGTGGGGCATCTGGCCATGGCCCAGTACGGGTTGTGTTTGTTTCGTATTCGCGGCCGCCGGGAAATCGATTTGGAGCTGATGTCATCGCGGTTCCGCAAGCGTTTTAGCCGTGGCACGACACCGTCACAGGACGGCCAGCCACCAGTCCAGGAGGTGCGCGACGTGTTTCATCGCGTGCATGCCCAAGCGCTCGTCGAGTTGCCGGCGTACACCGAGGAAATGCTCGCCGAACCGATCGATGAACCCTACGCGGTCTCCGCCGATAAATGGGGGGCCCTCTGGTTTTGCTCACATCACGAGATGTTGCACGCCGGCCAGATTGGTTTGCTGCGTCGACAACTGGGGAAATCACCGCTGCGTTGACGCGACGGCCGGTCAGGGGGGCGGCTGGGGCGTTGCCCGCAAGTGGGCATCGAGAAACTCGATCGTGCCGACAGCGTGGATTTCGTGGCGGCCATCGAAAAATTCGATCCGTGTCCGGTCCGCGAGGCCCAGTTCCACGTAGCGGCGGCGGACGCGGGCGTATTCGTAAGCCACCCATTCGTCGAGTCCGACGCCGTCGTGGTGACCGCGTTCGACCATAAAAGGCCGTGGCGCGATCAACCAGGCGATTTCGGCGTAGTTGAACCGATCGGCAAAGTCGAATTCGGTGTGTTCGTGTTCGAGGGTGAACATGAAACTGAAACCATCGTCGATGCTGGTATGTTTCCAGACTTCTTCATTGAAATCTCCCGAGCAGATTGACAACGCGTAACCGGGCAAGACGGCCGGGATCAACATGGCAGATTTGCCGCCATAGGAGAGTCCGTAAAACCCGATCCGTTGTGCGTCGACGGCGGGTAAACCGGACAGCCACTTCAGAATCTGTTCGTGCTGTCGCACCATCGGCGCAAAAAAGGTCATTCCCAGGGCGAATGCTTTGCGTTGCAAAGCCCGGTATTTTTCTTCGCCCAGATAGAGATTTTGCGGGGCAAAAACGATGTAACCTCGGTCCGCCAGTCGCGCGCCGAGGGAATGGTACGGGGCACTGTCTTGACCGGGGGAACAGATGTCCTGGGGCCGCCCTCCGCGGCCGTGCTGGATGACGACCACAGGGCGGCGCTCGCCGGGCGGGATGGCGTGGGGCAGCAGCAGCACGCCGCAGGCAAACACGCCCGGGTAGACATCCAGTTTGACTTCGAAACCATCCCAGCGGTCGTTCTGGTAAATCCGGCGCGTGTGGGCTGCCGGCGGCAGGCTGGCCGGCGGCAGACGGCCGATGACTTCGTCCCAGAGCAGTTTGCGATATGGCGTCGTACTCTGTCGCCATTGCTCGATGGAAGTGGCGTCTGCTGCAGACCAGAAAGCGCGGCGGCGAAAACGACTTTGTCGCAGATGCGTCTGTACGTGCGTGACCCATTGGCGAAACATCTGACGCTGCCGGGCTTGGGAATCGTAGTCTCGACGGTGGTCACGGAGAGGCCCGGGTTTGCGGGGTAGTGCCTGGGAAATTCCCAGGCGCTTCAGAAATTGGTCGAGGGCCGCGGTGGAGCCGGCCGGTCCAGCGCCGTTGTCGCTAGCGATGAGCGCGAGCTGATCGCCGCGCTGGAGCTGTCGGTAGTAATCGGTTGCTTTGCTGAATTCGGCGCGGACTTCATCCAGCGAGGGAGTCCGCAGGGTTCCCCTGGCGGCGTCGCCCTGGCCCTGGGTGACTTCGGGTCCACGACAGGCTTCGATGACCAGACTGCGAGGGGCGATCAGACTGGCGATTTCGGCGTCGCCGAATTCCCGTAATTGCCCGTAAATGTTGCGGTCGACCGTTTCTTCAAAGACCCGTTCACGCGGCTGAAAATAGCCGCTCGCCAGTGTCCCCTGGATCCGTGGATCCAGGGCTGCAGCATACAGCGCCAGCAGTCCACCTTCACCGATCCCCAGACAACCAATCGGCAGCGGCTGGGTCCGTTGCCCGTTGGCGTGTTCAAAGTAATCGACAGCGGCCAGCAGACTTTGCACCTCCAAGCCAATCAGATGACGTCCCGCGACAAAGGCCTGGCGGTAGATAAACTCGCGATGCGACTGGCGGAGCATACGCACGCGGGGATTTCCCGACCAGCGATGATCGCGGTTGATCAGTCGGGGGATCAGGACACGACAACCACGCTGGGCCAGTTGCAGGGCGATCCCGAAGTGCCCGTGTTGCGGATGATCCAGTCCGGCAAAGGTCTCGGGTGTGGTGTCGGCATCCGCGACCGCCACAATTTCAGCGCGGGGAGGCTGTCGTGGTTCGAGCAGCAGGCCTTCCATCGAGACATCTGCGAAGACGGTCCAGCGCACCGCCCAGATACGAACCTGATCGCTGTCAGCGATCAGTGCGGGTTCCTGCAGGGACGCAGAGAGCTGGAGGTCGCGTGGAGCCGTGCGTGGATCGACTGCACCGATGGCCCGCGCCAGTCGCTGGCGATTGGGAGCCACGGAGTCGCGATAGGCGGCCAGACTGGCATACTGGCGATGCCAGTGGGTTGTGCGGGTCACGGGTGACTGCTGAATCAGTTTGAGCAGATAGCTGTCGACCGCCTGCAGATTTGCCAGTGCCAGGTCAGTCGCCCCGGTCAGCGGCGCGGTTCCCGGCAAAGGTACGACATCGTCGCCGTGCACTGTGGTGGGGGCGCCGGCCGGCGGGATCAGAAAACCCAATGTGATCAGAAAACCCAGCTTGACCAGAGGACCCCTGGCCCTGCGCACCATGGTCTGTGCTGGAGAAAACAAGGAGTAGTTGAATTGATCGGTCACTCGACAACTTTCAACGGCAGGAGGCAACTGCCGTGGTAGATGGCCTCATCTTCCACAACACCGACTGCGTAGCAGCGCAGGAAAGGGATCGCTCCCAGAGGCGCGTCCGAGTTGGCGACAATCTGCAGCACTCCCGATTCGGTTTGGCCGACAAATGTGACGCCACGGCAGAGCAAGCCGCCCACACTGGTGACATCGCGGGCCGTTGCCAGTTCGGTGTGGATTTTGTTGATGAAACCGTTAATACGTCGGACGGTGTATTTGACTTGGATCACCTCACCCCGTTTGATCGCCCGCGGCGCGTAGGGGTCGAGGGCGACTTGGAACGCCGGTGGATGTACCTCGAAATTCACTGCGTTACTGTGGACGGTGATCGGCTGGGTTTTCTTGTCCTCACCGGTAGGTATGGTTGTGCTGGCTTGAATTCCCAGTGTGTATTGGCCCACGGGCAGGGTCGGCGGGAGGTAAAAGCTGAGATAGCCTTTGTCGCGATTGGCCGGAATGGTGACTGTTTGGTTGGCGATCTGGCCGGGGATACCGACACCGATCAATTGGACATCGGCACGATGGCTGGGATCGCGGCGTTCCACGTGCACTGCCACATCGAGAATACCGCCCGGCGAATGCCGCACACTGAGCTCTCCGTAAAGATGGTGTTTGCGGGATTCATGGCCGTTGGCAGTGATCCGCAGCGGCGCTTCACCGACAACCGCCAGGGGAAGCTCAGCGGTCAGGCGGCTCCAGCCATTGGGAGTGCCCCCTCGGACGACCACGCCACCGCGCGCCGGGCGCGGTGGGCCACTGGCTTCAAATCCTTCCAGCTGCAGCGCACCGATATAGGGTTCGGCAGTCTCATCGGCAGAGACGACCACCTGGCCGCGCTCCATTCCGGGGCCCAACCAGACATCGGGACAAGAGACGCCGCTCGGCAGACCGCGCGCAGCGATGCGGATGGAACCGGTGAGCCCGCGCCGCCGGAAGGCGACAACATCCAGCATGGAGCGCCCTCCTCGGTGTACATTCAGACCGGCGGGACCTCCATTGTGGGGAATCACCGCCAGGTCCAGGCGCGGTTCTTCCCGGCGGATACTTACACGGTAGACGCGGCGGGGATCGACGCGGGCACCGCCGGTCAGATTGCGTACGACCAGCAGGAACTGTCCGTCGGCCGGCACGACCCAGCGTCCCGAGGGATCGTGGTGACTGGTTGGGAGTGTCTTGCCGCCGACGTTGCGGCTTTCATCGTGGCATTGAAACAACACATCCTGGTTGTCCGCGTCCAGCACACCAATCGCCAAATCGACCGGCGAACCGATCCGTTGTCCCAGGCCTTCAAAATACAGGACCTCGCCACGGTGGGCACTAAAACGATACCAGTGTCGCTCGTCCCCCTGGGAGAGCTGGCCAGTGACCTCACACGGATACTCGATCGGCTGACTGCTCTGCGCGGAGCGATTGGCACTCTGGCTGACGATGACCGGAACGTCGCTGATTCCGATCAACACGGGGGCGTGTGCCCCAGGTAGCTGGTAGGCGAATCCTTCGACTCCCGTTTGCGCCGCCGTGAATCCGAGGGGGAGCGGCCATTGACTTTGCGCCAGTGCGGCCGGAATCTCGACGACCCGTTGATCGAGCGCCGCGCTGGCGGTGGCGCCTTGGTTCTCCTCGGTGCCGGTCGAGGTCGCGTCGTTCAGATTCCAGCCCAGCAGGCGCACAGAGGCAGCTTTACCGGCTTCAATGACCGCTGGCACAGCCACCGCGACGCGTGGCCCGTGATCGATGTCCAGTCGGTAAAAGTGGTCGGTGCTACCGGAGAAGACGACGTCGTGAACTCGGGCCACGTAACTTCCATCCTGCGGTACCTGGAAGTCCATGACCGCATCAATACCGACGTGTGAGCGGCTGGCCACCAGCTGTTTACCACTGGCATCGAACAGTTCCAGGACCGGGTGCAAGGTCGAATCGATTCTCTGCGCCCAGCATTCCAGCACAATCCGCTGGCCCTTGGTTGCGGAAAACTGAAAGTAATCCTGGTCCCCGCCGGCCGCGATGACACCATTGACCACACTGCCGGTCACCACCGCACTGGCCATGGCCACTGCGTCGTTGGGTTCCAGTTCGTGTTGTTCGGTCCGGTGGCTGATTTGAAAAATGCGTGCGGAACTCAGTCCGTTCTGGCCGACAGCTCGCAGGTCGTATAAACCGGGAGGTGTTGCGGCGGGAATCGTAACGCGGAACTTGCCATCTCCCAGAGGTTCGAATTCAACCCCCGGGGCGGTACAACGCAGCGCACGAAGCCCTTCCAGACCGCTTCCTGTGACCGTGATTTCCAGAGAGCTGCCTGCGCTACCGCCGGCCGGCGCAACGGTGTTGAGTACCGGGTTCGGGAGTTGCCCGTGGCCGCTTTGCCAGAGCAGGAGCCACCCGGCGAGTGCGACACTCCAGGACCATGCAGGGATCGAACTTCTGTATTTCATGAGCCAGGTCATCCGGACAGAGGACACGCGGATCGCGCCAGGGGGCCAGCTCTGGCGTCCGCGGCTGGGGAGCCGTTCTACACGAGGTTTCCGTGTTACGCGGAGTCCAGTGTACACCCAATCGAGAGGGGAACTCAATTCAAGCCACGTACGGCTACGCGGGATACGGGTCACAACCGGCTGCTGGCCTGGCTGTCTGTCAGAGCGTTACCTTCCATCGGCCTGAGTGGTGAGTGCCTCGCGCAGGCGCTGGGCCACGATTTGATCTTCGCCCGGTTCGAGCATGAAGACCGAGATCAAGAACCCTGCGCTACCTGTTCCATGAACGCGGGCGGTACGGATAGGCGGTTTGCCGGCGGCGAGTCGCTGG
>CAZITS010000021.1:0-17725 GCA_964542185.1 uncultured Pirellulaceae bacterium | reverse complement strand
AGCTGGAGCAATCCGCGGAAACCGGGCCATTCTGGACTAAGGAGTGGCTTACGGGTGTGACGAATCGCAGGCAGGGGCGATTGGTTGAGGCAGAACAAAACTTCCGTAACGTTTTGGGGTATCAGACGGAGGACATGCGGCGACGTGGATTCGATTTCAGCAAGGATGTCGAAATCATTAATCTGTTGGGTTCGACTTTATTTGACCAGGCAGCACGGCAGTATGCGATAGATGATGCAGAAGGTGCCGAGACTCTAATGCGTCGTGCGGCTGAGGTGTTTGGAGCAGCGCTGAAGGTCGATTCCGAGAACCCTGTTGCGCACCACAACCTCCAACGTCTCTACGCATTGTTGGGTCAAACGGATCTAGCGAATCGACACAGGGAGCTGTTTCGCCGCTATCGCCCGGACGATCACGCGTGGGGTATGGTCGCGTCACTCGCTCACGAACGGTATCCGGCGGCAAGTCGCTCTGCGGAGCCAGTTGTCGTTTATCCATTGACGCTGACCGCACCGGCGGTGAGCAACCGGTAAAGACGCTGCTGTATCGCTAGTGCCACGTCAAGCAGTTCTGGCCCGGTGGTATCACGCGTCGGTGCGTGTAAGTGCTAGCTCTTCAGCATGGCACTCGAGAGCGTCAATAACGAACTGAATGTGTTCTTTCAGATCGACGCCAAGGTCTGCGGCTCCACGATGCAGATCGTCTCGATTCACAGCAGCTGCGAATCCCTTCTGTTTCATCTTTTTTACGACGCTCTTCGATTTCATTCCAAGGAGTCCGCTGGGTCTCACCATCGCGCATGCAGTGAGGAAACCTGCTAATTCGTCGCAAGCGTAGAGCGTTTTGTCGAGAAGAGAAGTCCGTGGGCAATCGGTCAGATAATCTGCGTGTGACTTGATGGCATAAATGACATCTGCCGGGTATCCACGTTCTTTGAGGATCTCTGAACCCTTAAGTGGGTGATCGGGCGCATCGGGCCACCGCTCATAATCGAAATCGTGTAGTAGACCAACGATTCCCCACTTGTTTTCGTCCTCGCCAAATTTGCGTGCATAAGCCTGCATGGCGAGTTCGACACAGCGCATATGACGACGCAAGCTGTCGCTTTGTGTGTACTCACAGACGAGATCGTACGCGGCGTCACGGTTCATAGTGGTGGGTAAAACGTCAGCGGAAGGAGCAATTTTCAATCTCGCGGACCTGCAGATCAGGTCGCCGGATTGCCACCCCCAATGCGGATAGGTGTCGTGTTTTCTTTCGTCTCTTGTTTTTCCCGCCAAGGTTTCATCTGTTTGTAACTTTCCAGTTCTTGTTCAAGATGGCCGACAGTTTCCTTTTGCTTCTTTTTGTCGTCTGGCGTGGATGCTTTAGCCAGGTCCTCTCGGCTCAACTCAACGGCCTTGATCGACCATTTCGTTGCGTTTTCCCAGTCGCCTAATTCTGCGAACCCCGCAGCATACGTGCTCAAAATGTAGGCGGCTTTGTAATTGGTTATTTCGCATGCGCGTTTACCCAATTCCAGAGCACGTTTGCCATCGCGTAACGCATCATCTTTTGACGTTGATAAGATCCAGGACAGGTTGTTCAGCATATGTTCACTGTCCGGCATTTTTTCCAGAGCGATGTCGTAGTCCTTAATTGCCAGAGCATGCTTGCCAATGTTGATATACGCGGTGGCACGCATGCTGAGAAAAGTTGGGTGGCCAGCTTGGGAATTCAATACCTTCGTGCATTCTTCGACTGCCTTGCGTGGTCGGTTGTCACGTACATAGAGCTGAATCAGTTCAGCTCTTAGACTGAGGTTTTGTGTTTGGCCACGTACGAGAGATAGCATTTCAGCGATTGCCGCGGGTAGTTTTCCTTCATCGGCAAGGATCTGGCTACGCAAATACCGGGCTTGCCAGAGATCCGGGTTGCGGTTCAGTAAGCGAGAAACGTCGTTTCGAGCTTTGTCGAAGGCCTGGTCGCGGCGATAAAGGTCCGCCCGCATCAGTACCCAATCAAGACGTTGCGGATTGAGGTCAATGGCCGCATCGAGATCGTCGATCGCCTTGCTGAGGTTACCTTGGGATTGGAAGTACCGAGACCTCAGTGGGTAGCCAATTGCTGGCTGGATTTCAACAATCTGGTCGAGTTTTTCTCGCCCCTGATCTTCTTTTTCCGTGGAAAAGTAAGCCGTTGCCAGTTGTTGCAATGCGGTTACGTTCTTGGGGTCCAGTTCCAGCACCTTCTCGAGATTGGTGATGCCTTTCGGAATATCGTTGTTCTGGAAGTAATAGATAGCCCGCAATTGCCAGCCGGAAACGTTCTCGGGGTCGGTTTCAATCGCTTTATCAACATCGGACAATTGTTTTTTGGTGTCAGTCTGTAGACCCGCTCGCAGTAGCAATGCGTCGGCTTTCTTACGATTGTCCTCTTCGAACAAGTCAATCGCCTTGTTCGCGGCTTCGCGAGCTTCTTCTTTGTTGCCACCTGGCACGGACTGCAGGCGCGCAAACAACGTGTAGGCATCGCCACTGGTTTTGTCGTAACTGAATCCCTTGGTCAGATTGTCGAGAGCTTTTTTCCGCATTGCCTGCCAACGCGGATTCTTTGGTTGTTGTTGTGCTAGAACCGCAGTTCCGAGCCGGCGGGAAATCTGAAACAACGTCGATGAGAGGAGTTGCTTCGCAAAGTTCTCATTGTCTTTTTCGAGTCCCTTTTTAATCGCGGACTCGCATAGGGCGGAAACGCGCTCTAAATCTGCTGGAGTTCGTGCGGTTAGCTGTAGTTCAATAGCCTGGTCAAGATCGTCCTGGCCTTTGGTTTCGGCTTGGAGAGCTGTCAACGACGCTTCTGTGAATAAGAAAGCGATCACACCGAGGAGAAGAAATCTTTGAGGCATGGGAGATGCTCCGCACAGAACATTATCTGACTGACACACGCTCGGATTATAGATTGGGCCCGATCATGTTTCACAACCGGTTATTATTGCGGAATCTGGCTTGGGATGCTATCCGAATGCCTGCCGCAGGAGTCCTTTCGCCAAAGGTAGACTAGCGTGTGTACTCGACGTGGGGTACGGGGGAAGTGGCAGCTGAAGTGCCTGACATCTGTTGAGGATCCTGCCGCGTTCACGGTTGTCTACGCAGGTGCATCATGGTGCCTTGTGGCGCAGGGCTCCAGGGTGATACGCTGTCGAGGCGCGTGGCTGGTGACGCATCCGAGAAATGTGATGCTAATCTTATTTCGTCAAGCTATATGAAGGTGTAGTAATGTCGTTGCTCGTTGTTGGATCGGTTGCCTTTGATTCTGTAGAAACTCCAGCCGCAGCGCGCGATCGCGTGGTGGGGGGATCGGCAATCTACTGTTCTTACGCTGCCAGCTATTTCTCGGAAGTCTCCCTCGTTGGCGTTGTTGGTGAGGACTGGCCGGATGAATATACGCAGTGGTTGCGCACACGCGGCATTGATACGCTTGGGTTGGAGACGGTACCGGGAGCTCAGACGTTTCATTGGAAGGGGAAGTACCATGCCGACATGAATGACCGGGAGACCTTGGATCTGCAGCTGAATGTCTTCGCTGAGTTTGACCCCGAACTTCCCGACAAATATCGGGACTGTCCTTTTGTGTTCCTGGCGAATGGTGCGCCAACACTGCAGCGGAAGGTGCTTTCTCAGGTAAATAGTTCACGATTTGTGGTGGCTGATACCATGGATATTTGGATTCAAAACGACGCTGAGGAACTCAAGCAGTTATTGCTTGAAATTGATGGCCTCGTTTTGAACGATAGTGAAGCCAGGTTGTTGACTGGGAAAACGAATCTGGTTGAGGCGGGACAGGATGTGTTGCGAATGGGACCGGGATTTGTTGTGATAAAAAAGGGTGAGCATGGCGCGATGTTCTTTTCGGACCAGGAAACCTATGCGTTACCTGCATTTCCCACAGATCGTGTCGTTGATCCGACTGGCGCTGGCGATAGTTTTGCTGGTGGGATGATGGGTTACCTCGCTTCGCAAGGTGAAGTCGGTCCGAAAGCGTTAAAGGCAGCGATCGGATACGGGACGATTGTGGCCAGTTACAACGTCGAGGATTTTAGTCTGGATCGAATGAAGCAGATCGAACAGGCCGATCTTGTCCAGCGGATGGAACGCTATCAAGCCATGTTGCGTCTCTGACTCGAGTATGTTCTGCCGATGTTCTGATTAGCGAGTGGTGCCAAATCGGACTAATTGGCCTTCTCAAGAGACGGGATTGAAAGCAGAGGCGGCGACTCCTGATTTGCCCGGCACATAGTACTGTGGAACGAATCAAACGTATAGCATTAGTTGGACGGAGGCCGCCCCGTTGACCGCCACCAAGGATTGCGTGAAAAAGGCGTAGCGCGATGCAGAAGATACGAACATTTGTGGCGATTGCGACTTCATCGACGCTACAGAAACGAGCAGCTAGCCTGATCGAACGGCTTCGCTGTAGCGATGCAAACGTAAGCTGGGTGAAGCCAGACAATCTGCACCTCACGATCAAGTTTGTCGGTGACGTCCCGAATACGGAGGTGTCTCACGTATGCCGGGCGGTCGGTAATGCGGTGGTGGGATCGGACGGTCCATTTGCCGTCAGCTATGAGGGCGTGGGGGCGTTTCCAAATCGAGAACGTCCGAAGGTAATCTGGATTGGTGTCGACCAAGGCAGCGATCGTTTAGTGCAACTACATGCGTCTGTGGACAACAGTTTAAGTGAGCTAGGATTCTTGCCAGAGCGTCGACCATACCAGCCACACTTGACTGTCGGTCGCTTGCGCAGACCGGTGCCTGGTCCGCAGCTGTGCGAGCTAATGGAACAGTATGAGGATTTTTCGGCAGGTACCGTAGAGGTGAGTGAGTTACTGGTAATGGCCAGTTTTCTGGGAAGAGGTGGCCCAAACTATGATGTAATGGCACGATTTCGCCTATGAGTTGAGAGGCGGTAGATGAGGTGGTCTTTCAGGGCGGTGCCATGGTGGTTTGTGGGAGACGGTGACCTGCCGATAGCGGTGGTGTCATTGCGCTGCGTAAAGGGGGAACGGTGAAGTCGACTGTGCGACACTCTGTACTCGAATCTCCCTGGTATTGGGGTTACGTCTTTTGTGCTGCCGGTTTAGTAGGACTGGTGCTGCTGGGACCGAAAGTACTTGAGCGACAGGTCCAGGAAGAACGCAGGTTTCAGGGCCGACAGCGGGCCGCGGAGAAAACATCTGGTGTGGCACCGGTGACCACGATGTCGACGCGAGGTGCTACGCGGCTTGGTTTGCGGCCGCTGTTCGCGTTGTTAATTACAGGTTTTCTGGTCGCGTGGTCTATGGTCTGGTGGCATTACTGGCGTCCACGCCGTGAGGAATAGACGCTTGCTGTTACAGGTTGGCGCTAATGAACTGGCTTTTCGAACAGCCTGGGTACGCGATTGCTATTGGCGTAATCGGGATATGTGTGTTTGGTTTCCTGTGGTTGCAGACGAGTTCTTCCCGGTGGTTGGTTTGTGCGTTCTCAGTGGTCGGAATCAGCGCAGCAATGGTAGCGTTGGAACGTTGGGTGGAAACTGACCGGGAACGCATCCACACGTCGTTGCATGGCCTGGTAGATGCAATCGAACACAGCGACGTCGATGCTGTATTCGCTTTATTGCATCCACAAGCCAGTAGCGTTCGGAAGGACGCGGACTACTACCTGAATCGGTTCAAGTTTCAGCGGGTTGTCATCAAGCCAAATCTGCGAATTCAATTGGACCGGCAAGCTGATGCCGCAGTAGCAGAATTCAATGTGCTTCTAGTGGTTCGGTTGCCTTCGGACTCGATGCCCCGGCGCATGACAAGGTTTGTTCGCGTCTGGTTTCGTGAGGTTAATGAAGTGTGGTTGGTCGAACGTTATCAACATTCCAATGCAATCGATGGCGTAACCCGGCGCCGTGGTAAACGGTTCTGATGCACCTGTTAAATAAAGCAGTGATCGGTGCAAGGCGATCCGCTGTGCTCTGGCCGGTGTTACAGATCGGTTGGAAATGTCGTGAGTAATTCAACTCCTTCGTTGCAGACGACGTAATTCTGTTCAATTCGCATGCCGGCGTTGAGTTCAGGCGCGTAGAGACCAGGTTCGGCGGTGAAAGTGTCGCCGCGTTCAAAGACGTCGTCCCAGTGCGGATTTAAATGCGGTGCTTCATGTGGAAAAAGGCCGAACCCATGTCCTAGATGGTGATTGAACACGCCGACCGGCGCTTGGTCCAGGATTCCTTGCACTTCGTAAAACAACTCGCGCGCACTGGATCCAGGTTTGACCGTCTGTTCGATGTAGTCGAAGACGGCTGTCACGTGCCCCCACGCAGTTCGCTGTTCTTCGGTTGGCTCGCTTACAGCAATAGTTCTGCAGTTGTCTGCGTAGTAGCCGCGATACGCGGGGCCCAGGTCCAGGATGTATAAATCTCCCACAGCCGCCTCATGTTGGGACCTTGGCGCACCTCCGCGGGAGCGGCACTGGTAATCATTTCCCGTGCCAGTCAAGACCTCCCCAAATCGCTCAACAGCAGTTGCCTGTAACTGGTTGTAGACTTCCAGTTCGCTAATTCCTGGTTCGATGATCTCGCGAGCTCGCTCGTACATTGCTTGTGTGCCTGCGATTGCCTGCTTGATCATGGCCAATTCGTCGGCTTCTTTATGCCGTCGCAGAACGTACATTTCAGGCTCGATATCGATAAGTTCTGCACTGGTGTGCTGGGCAAGACACGGTCCGAATGTCGAAAATTCAACGCCGAGTCGCTGTGGTGTCGATGAAGCCCGTAGGTGATCCCACAGCACTTCGGAAGAGGCATCGCGTTGATCATTTCGCAGGGTTGAGTGCCACTGCGCTTCGTAATGCAAGACTTCGTCCGCCGCGGCCGCGACGGGAGGTTTTGTGGGGGCGACTAACGTCAGGTGTCCATTT
This sequence comes from uncultured Pirellulaceae bacterium, assembly GCA_964542185.1. Lineage (GTDB taxonomy): Bacteria > Planctomycetota > Planctomycetia > Pirellulales > Pirellulaceae > UBA9264. The sequence goes on along the minus strand of CAZITS010000021.1, from coordinate 10,796 downwards.
GCATGGAGAGCTACGGCTGGTTGAAAATACCAATTGAACCACTGGCCGCTTAACCACTGGATGTTTTCTCGTTGCGTGATGATTACCAGGTCTAATTGCTTGTCCTCCATGATCGCGAGGAGCCGTTGCTGTCGAACGCGACATGTATTGTGGTCGAGGGAGCAGGTGGTCATTGTGCGGATCCTTGTTGCCAGTGTCAGGTGCGGTACTCAGGGGGCTGTTGACGGGCTGTCACTGGTTGTCATGAATCAATTGTGCATCTCCGTACGCACCAGCGTACATGCTGGCGAGGAGTTAATGTGGCGTCCCGTGTCGGTGAGTCAGCAGCCCTGTAGCCATAGTCGCCACGTTGGTCGCCTTGCAGGTCGCGGTTGGAGTTTTTCTCCGTTAGTAGTAGATCAAAGTATCGGGGTTCGATCCAACCGGCATTGTGCTTGAGGCACTGAGCCGCTGTTCAAATAGATTGAGTGCTGCGAGTACTTGTGCATGCAGGAGAGGCGTTACACCAGTCTTGAAGTATTGCACCGGCAGGGTCGCTTGAACGAATCGCCGTTCTGACGTGTTGGGAAATGGCCTTGGTTAGTTTTTGTGCTGCCCCAGACTTGATCCATTTCTCGCAGGAACGAGAATCAGTGATCCAATGTGGCGCATCTGGCTGCTCTGGAGACGTAAGTGTGAAAAACTGTCGAGGAAGCGGCTCCAGCGTATCGGCGGTGAGCCGTGTTGACAACCAATGCGTATCGCACGTGATGCGGTCAGTCGCGTGACGGCTGCTATAATGCCTGAGCGACTGTATGGTGACAACGGTTCAGGAATCAACGATGGTTCAGAATGAAGTGAATTCATAGTTCGCCACGCAGGCAAGCTGCCGCGTTGTTGTATGCACCGTTCGAGCTGCTGAGGCAGGTTGGTTCAGGCCTGCTAGTGCGGATGTTGTGGAGACTAGTTGAGTAGACAATGGATTACATTCAACCGGCACGTACGATTTGCATCGGCGACATTCACGGCTGCTCGATCGCATTGCAGAAAATCATTGAATGTGTTCAGCCAGGTTGGGACGACCGAGTGGTATTGCTGGGAGATTATGTGGACCGCGGCCCGGATACGCGCGGTGTGATAGAACAAGTCTGGAAGTTGCAGGACTGCTCCAATGTAGTTGCATTGCAGGGTAATCATGAGTTGATGTTGCTTCGGGCATTTCACGACTCGGGCCAACTTAATGCCTGGTTGCAGTTTGGCGGAGTTGAAACGCTGGCGAGTTACGGGGGTGGGTTGGAGAGTATTCCACCAGATCACATCGATTTTTTTCGTAATTGCCGATCCTGGTTTGAAACGGAAACACACATCTTTATGCATGCCAATTATGACCCGGATTTGCCACTTGGTCGGCAGCCGCAGGCCCTGTTGTTTTGGCAACACCTGACAGACGAATTGCCGCCACCGCATGGTTCCGGAAAAGTGGCTGTTGTGGGTCATACGCCACAACCGGATGGGAAGCTCCTTGATGCAGGACATTTGATTTGCCTGGATACACATTGTTATGACGGTGGGTGGTTGACTGCGATGGACGTGCAAACCGGGAGATACTGGCAGTCTAACCAAGAGGGTGCGATGCGTGAGGGAGAGAGTCACGATGGAACGGCACAGGTGAGTTGACTGGACTCTGTCAGCCTGTGTTGCCAGTGGAAAGGTTTGGCGTGGGGAATGAACTCTTGACGCACAACGATGCGGTGAAGCGAGAGGTGATCTGGTGACCGGTGTGCCTGCCGACTCGCTGCCGCTGGTGGCGCACGCGGCCCAACTCGCTGACCGTACAGCGATTGTGATGGGAGATAGACAGTTTTCCTATCGTGATTTATTGGAGCAGTCTGGGCGTGTTGCTACGTCTTTGTTGGACGGACGTAGCGACTTGCAGGAAGCCCGTGTTGCCTTTGCTGTGCCACCTGGATTTGAACATGTTGTTATCCAATGGGGGATTTGGCGAGCTGGAGGTATTGCGGTGCCACTAGCGGTCATGCACCCGCCCGCCGAATGGTCTTACGTTCTGCAGGATGCGGATGTGGCAATCGCGATTGCGAGCGGCGCGTTGTTCGATGGGCTGTTGCCTGTTGCGACTGAACTTGGCTTGTCCTGTGTGCCAGGCGAATCGTTGTATGAACGGCCACACAGGAGCCACTTGCCGCAAATTGAGACATCGCGCCGAGCAATGATTCTCTATACCAGTGGTACAACAAGTAAGCCGAAGGGTGTGGTCAGTACACATGGGATGATCGCTGCGCAGATCCAGTCTCTCATAGATGCATGGGAGTGGACCGAACGGGATGTCATTTTGCACTGCCTTCCTTTGCACCATATACACGGCATTATTAATGTTCTTTGTTGTGCGCTCTGGTCCGGTGCTCGTTGCGAATTTGTGCCGCGGTTTGATGCTGATTTGGTGTGGCAGAGGTTTTTGCGATCGGATGATCTGACCGTGTTTATGGCGGTTCCCACTATTTACTCGCAGTTGATACAGGCCTGGCAGAAGTTCACGGAAGAAGAAAAACACGCTGCGACAGCAGCTTGTCAGAAATTTCGGCTTATGGTTTCGGGATCAGCGGCGCTCCCCGTAGAAGTCCTCGAACGTTGGCGGTCGATTGCCGGGCACACTTTGCTTGAACGATATGGAATGACTGAAATTGGAATGGCCTTGTCAAACCCGCTGCATGGTGAAAGGCGACCAGGTCATGTCGGGACTCCGCTCCCGGGTGTGGAGTTGCGCCTTGTTGCGGAAGATGGTGACGTTCCTGCGGCTGGAACTCCCGGTGAGATTCAGGTGCGTGGTGACACCGTATTTGAGGAGTACTGGCAAAGACCCGAGGCGACGGCTAGTGCGTTTTCCAAGGACGGCTGGTTTCAAACCGGTGACATTGGTGAATGCCACGAGGGGCACATTCGGATACTAGGGAGAAGCTCAGTCGATATTATCAAGACCGGTGGCTATAAAGTCTCGGCGCTTGAGATTGAAGCCAGGTTGAGAGAGCATCCCTTGATTATGCAGTGCGCAGTTGTTGGCCTTGACGATGTCCAGTGGGGCCAGGTGGTATGTGTTGCGATCGAGTTGCAGGCTGGCTGCGATTTGGGACTGCAGGAGTTGCGGATTTGGGGAAAGGAGAGATTGGCGCCTTACAAAGTGCCGAGCCGGTTGAAGGTTGTCCAATCGCTTCCTCGTAATGCAATGGGAAAGGTCGTCAAGCCAGACGTTCTCGAGTTGTTTTCAGATTACTGATTGAATCACTGGATTGTTCTTCAGTCCGCTACTCATGTGTTTGAGACAGATTGAGTTGGTTGGTCCGTTCAGATCGGTAGTGAGGAGTTCCCAATGCGTCTTGCAGTTGTGTTTTGTACTGTCGTGCTAGGCAGCTGGGCAGCCGTTTTGCAGGCTGGTGATTGGCCATCATTTCGCGGGTTAAATGGGGATGGGATTGCTGGCGACGAGAAGGTACCCACAGTGTGGGACAGGAAACACAACATCAAATGGTCCACACGATTACCGAGGCCAGGCAACGGCAGCCCAATCGTCGCCGCTGGGTGTGTTTTCATCACCAGCGCAGAGGATGTCGACGGACGACGCCGAAGTTTGTATTGCTTGGATCGCCTGCGGGGTGCCGTGAAGTGGGTCCGTACGGTTGAAATTGGGAGGACCTTGCCCACGCATCAGACGAACCCTTACGGAGGTTCAACTCCTGTGTCGGAGGGGAAACGAGTTGTTGTCTGGCATGCTTCGGCTGGATTGCATTGTTACGATGTCGCTGGCAAACCACTGTGGTCACGTGACTTGGGTGAGTTTCGGCACATGTGGGGCTATGGCACTTCACCGATCATCTATCAGGATCGGGTTATCTTGTTTAGCGGACCAGGGAAACGCATCTTTCTTGGTGCATATCGTTTGTCTGATGGCAAAACTCTTTGGGAGACTGAGGAGCAACAGGAGGGGGATGGAGAGCACAATGATGCTGGGCACTATATGGGTTCCTGGAGTACGCCCGTACTAACTAAGGTCCAGTCCAAAACGCAGGTGATCGTCATGTTGCCGACTCGAATAGGCGCTTTTTCTCCAGACAACGGTGAGTTGATCTGGAGTTGTGCTGGCTTGCGTCATGAACGTGGTGATTTGGCTTACTCGTCACCTGTTATTGCGGGTGATTTATGTTTTGTGACTGGTGGCTATCGGGGACCATCAATGGCTCTGCGCCTTGGCGGACGCGGCGACGTGACAAGTACAGGCCGCCTCTGGCACGTTGAAAATAATCCGCAGAACATTGGTTCGGGAGTCCATGTGTCCGGGATGGTCTATCGGCCTAATGCAGAAAAAAGGAATAGCCTGCAGTGCATCGAAATAGCAACAGGTAAGATTCGCTGGTCGGCGCCGGGCGAAGGCCACTGGGGCTCTGTCGTCATGGCAGGGAGACTTTTGTACGCAACTGATCAGCAGGGAAACACGGTAGTGTTTCGGCCGAATCCAGATGAATACGAAGTCGTTGCTAACAATCCATTAGGTGAGCCGAGTAACTCAACGCCGGCGGTTTCGGAGGGGCAGTTGTACATTCGCACTACCGCACATCTGTTTTGCATTGGCCACTAGCATACAGGGAGCTGTAACACAGGTGCGACGATATTAATAAGGCGTGGTTTGTAGTTGGAGCAAGATTGTCAAGGAAAGTTGCCCGCTGAAGCGAAGGGTGTGATATCGTGTGGCGGAATTCGATCGCGATAGCATCGTTGGGATTGGTGACGCTGGTCGCTTGGATGTTGGTTCGCCACCTGAGAAGCCGGCGTCAGCGAGTGCGGGGATTGGTGCCTCAAGAGATACTTTCAATTGACATCGCTGCGCTGCCACCGAAAAGTCCTGTAGACAGAGGTGTTGCTCTCGAGATTTACGGGGTGCCTATGGTCGTTGCGGTTCTGGTGCTTGCTCCTGCTGGAAGAGGTCTTTCGCTGCCTGGGAAAACAGGCATGGCCCAATTTATCGATAATCTGGTTCCCGATCTGATGGCAGTCTTGTCCTCGCATCAGCCGCTTTTCCGACGCTGGCCGGAGCAACTCAGCATTCGAGGGTTTATACACTCTGCCTTTAACAACCTGCCACTTCCTGGAGATCGAGGAAGAGGAACCCCTTGGTGTAGTGTGGCTGGGAAATTCGACTCAGGTGGACAGCAGTATTTAGCGGCTTTAGTTTGCCGGGCTGAAAAATCGAATGCTCTAGGGCAGATCGAAATCAAGCACCCAGGACAGTGGGTTGACGTTTTACGTGTGCGGAGAGTTCATCGTGAATCATGACACTGACAAGTTGCGCGACGATGCGATTGGAATTTGGCAGGCGGGTGTGGATGCGGTTCGTAGCGAGCAACTCGTCACCCAGCATGTTGCATTGCGGGGAGACCAGCTTTGTATTGGAGACGATGTCGTTTCGTTGAACACGGTAAGAAGAATTGTTGTTGTCGGAGCTGGGAAGGCTGGAGCTGGGATGGCTGTGGGGTTGGAGTCTGCTTTAGGCAAAGACGTGATGCTCGAGAAAGGCGTGCAGGGTCTGATTAATGTGCCCGCAGATTGTTACCGTCCTACGGAGCGGATTATTCTGCATCCAGCACGTCCCGCAGGGATCAATGAACCGACGCAGGAAGGCGTGTCTGGGGCTGAAAAAATGCTTCACATGGTGCGGTCGTTGGGCCCCGAGGATCTTTGCATTTGTTTACTATCTGGCGGAGCTTCGGCTCTGTTGCCGGCACCCATCGCTGGTTTGACATTGGAGGATAAGCAGCAGGTTACTCGGCTACTCAGTAGCGCGGGGGCAAATATCCATCAGCTGAACACGGTCCGAAAACAATTGAGCCGAGTGAAGGGGGGGCGTTTGGCGGCCGCATGCCGTGCCGGGATGATGAAAACTCTGGTTATTTCTGATGTGATCGGTGACCCGCTTGAGATTATTGCTTCAGGCCCAACCGTGAAAAATACGGCAACTCCAAGTGATGCAGTTGCCGTATTTGATCAACTAGGCCTTCGTGAAAGTCCTGTGGCTGCGCAAGTAACACGACTTCTTGAGTCAGTAAAAGACAGCTTGCAGGCGCAGTCGCCGATGCCTGGCGAGACGACCAACATCGTGATTGGCAACAACCAGCTTGCTGTCGATGCGGCGGGAAGCGAGGCGCGTCGCCGCGGTTATCTCACTGAAACCTGCTCCGCAGAGCAACTCGAGGGTCCGGCGGAAGAAGTTGGCGTCGATTTGGCATCTGCTGCTTTACAGCTGCGGAATCGAGGAGGTGCCAGGTGTCTGGTTACTGGCGGTGAGCCGACGGTGCAACTGGTCGCAGAGTCACGTCGTGGCACCGGAGGGCGTAACCAGCAACTTGTTCTCGCCGGGCTACACAGCCGTACTTCTAGTGAGCAAACAGATGTCAATCCGTTCGCATCCACAATCTTGCTTTCTGGCGGTACTGACGGTGAAGACGGTCCAACGAATGCAGCGGGTGCCGTGGCGGACGCAAAAGTGGTGGAGAATGCGCGTTTGCGTGGGCTGGACCCGGTGGAGTATCTGGAACGGAACGATGCCTATTCTTTTTTTGCGGATACTGGAGGTCTCATTGTGACTGGGCCAACCCATACGAATGTTTGTGATGTGCGGGTCGTCTTGACTCATTGTTCGGCAGACAGATGATGCCGCTGCATGGGGCACAGTGGAACTGGACAACGCACTTGGAATGTCCAGATGTTTGAAACAGGCAGCTAAGGATGCGTGGGGCTGACAACGATTCTTTGGAGCATCTACGAAACACGGTCGCGGATTTCCACGAAAACTTGCTACACTGTTTCGTCTGCGAGGTTGTCTCAGAGGCGGCGCCCGGGCGAACGGGGCCCGCTGTGACGGCGTGCTAATACAGACGGAGAGAGCCGAATGCGGTGCCAGATTTGTGGATCTCATTTTGAACCTTGTTTGTCATCGTCGCTCCCTTTTTGTTCACCTCGTTGTCAGCAGGTTGACCTCGGTCGGTGGCTCAATGAAGAGCAGGGTTTACCCATTGACCCTGGTGAGGGTAGTGAGGACAACTTGAGCGCTGATCTTGGCAACGACACACAATGGACATAGGATCCGTGCCCAAGGACTTGGCGTGAAAACCCCAGAGGGTAGCTGGAAGCTGCACCCTCAGGTTAGGTTGTGATTTGGAAGGAATCTGGAAATGTCGAACAACCTGACCACGATCCGAGAAATATCCTGGCGCGAGATATTTCCGTGGTTAATCTTGGTTCGGGTCTTTCGTCTGGCGATTCGCCCGTCAGTGTTACTGATGGCCTTGTTGCCGATCATCTTGATGCCGTGGGGATCCTGGTGTGCTACACAATTGTTTGATCATCCAACTCATGTGGAGGAGAACGCCGTTGAATTGCGGGTTACTTCTCTGTTGGACCTGACTCGTGTGGCGCCTGCTGTGGGGCGGCAACGCATGGAGAGTCTATTTCATCAGGTAACCCGCCCTTTTCGCGAGATACTGCGCACGCATTCACTACGGGAGACAGCGTATTGGTTGTTCGTTGGCCTGTGGGCGGTTTTGTTATGGGCAATTCCAGCCGGTGCGATGTCACGGATCGCCGTTGTTCGTCTAGGTCGGGAAGAGCGGGTTGGTTTGATTGAGTCGCTTGGTTTTTCAGTGCGTCGCATTGGTGCATATGTTGGTGCACCGTTGTTGCCGTTGGTGGGCTTTGCCTTATTCGCTTTGCCTTTGGCACTGGTCGGTTTGATGATGCGGGCGGATTGGGGGGTGTTAATTGCAGGCGTGATCTGGGTGTTCGTTCTGTTGGCTGGATTTGCAATGACACTGATGTTGCTAGGGTTGTTTTTTGGCTGGCCTCTGATGTGGCCGACGATTAGTGCAGAGTTCAACGGTGATTTGTTCGAGGCATTGCAGCGGAGTTATGACTACACGCGTGAACGTCCGTTGCATTATTTGTTCTATGCCTTAGTGGCAACGATGCTGGGGGCTTTGGGGTGGTTGGTTGTAAATGCGGTTTGTATCGGGGTCGTAGACATAGGCTCGTGGGCTGTGACTTGGGGTGCTGGTGGTGTTGAACGTATGGAGGAGATAAGCAGGGAGTCGGAAAACACCACAGTCGTGATTGGGATGCAATGCATCCACGTGCTGAATAGCGTGGTGTTACAGAAAATTCCGACGGCTTATGCGGCCAGTTTCTTCTGGTGTTCAGCGAGTGCGATTTACCTTCTCTTGCGGCAAGATGTTGATCAAACGGAAATGGATGAGGTCTTTCTGGAAGAACCAGAACAAGAACCACCGTTACCCGATTTAGGCGCATCATTTACTACTGGCAGTACTTCCAGCGCATGAGACATGGCACGCCACTATCTAATGGCGTGGTGCTAGTCGGGTGGGGTTCGACCGCGCTCTAGCACGAGCCGTCGCGGTGCCCGGCAGGATGAATTGCCAGGTTTGCCTGTGTTCTGTATTTGGAATACTTGGGCTGATCGTCTCAGATTGTTCAAGTAGGCCGGTCGGTGGGTCGAAAACAGAGGCGTAGAGCTGCACTGAATCGACCCACTGTTGTGCTAGCGGTGCTAGGGTGCCATGGCCAGACTCGCACTGATCAGTTGGCGTGATGGTGGCTCCACTGAGTTGCTGCACATTGACCAGGTTGCAGCTTGACCCATTAGTATTCCTCGGGACGAAGCGGATTGCTCCGGCGCGTGGCCTATGAATTCAGCTGTAATACAGCGTACAGGCGCCCTGTTTGCTGATTGGATGGCGAATTGGGGCCGTGTCGTGCTGGACGGTATAGAGACCGTTGGAGCGATGACACTGTTTGCCTGGAAGACTCTACGTTGGATGGTAACCAAGCGGCCGCATCCAGAGTCTTTATGGCCAAATCTTTACCAGGTAGGTGTACTTAGTCTTCCGGTTGTGGCGCTTACCGGGACATTTATTGGCATGGTGTTGGCTGTTCAGAGTCACTTTCAGTTTAGCCAGCTAGGATTGGAATCCCGCTTGGGCGCGGTCATCAATATGACGCTAGTACGGGAGTTGGGTCCAGTGTTGGCGGCCACGATGTTGGCTGGTCGCGTGGGGAGTGCGATGGCCGCTGAACTGGGAACGATGCGCGTTACGGAACAGATTGACGCGTTGGATAGTATGGGGGCCAACCCGATTCACTACCTGGTGGTACCACGTGTGTTGGCTTGTCTATTTTTGATCCCCACTCTGACGGTGATGGCAGATTTTATGGGATTTGTAGGAGGCTATGGCTACAGTGTTGCGATTCTTGGCATCGACGAGCACTACTACCTCTACAACTCTGAGCAGTTTGTCGAGGCGTTTGATCTTTTTGCAGGGTTGTTCAAGAGCTTCTTTTTTGGCGCGGCAATTGCAATTGTAAGTTGCTATCGGGGGTTCCATTGCCGGCCGGGTGCTGAAGGTGTCGGGCACGCGGCGACGACTTCTTTTGTGATTTCCTTTGTGCTGATCTTGATGCTGGATTTGTTCCTGGGGATCTTGTTGGATTCGTTCTATTACACCGTGTGGCCACAGGGTGCGAGTCTGTTCTGATTGATGCGGGCGTGATCAATTTCGTCTAAGGGTACCTCGAGATTTCCAATGATGCTGACGGATTCCAACGCTGACGTGAACGAACCGCTGTTGCATTTGCAGGAAATTCGTGTGCGCTTTGGATCGTACACGGTATTGCGTGACTTGACGCTGGAAATACCACGTGGGCAGACGTTAGCCATTATTGGTGAAAGTGGTTGCGGAAAGACCGTTTTGTTGAAGTCGATGATTGGCCTGGTCAGGCCAGAGCAAGGAAAAGTCTGGTTCAATGGTCTGGAACTGCAGCACCTGAACGAACAAGAGCTCACTCGGGAGCGAATCAAGATTGGGTTTGTATTTCAACAGGCAGCCCTGTTTGACAGTATGACGGTTGGGCAAAATGTTGCATTTCCCTTGCGGCATCATGTGCGCATGGACGCTGCGGAGATTCCCAATCATGTTGTTGAGCGGTTGGCCGAAGTCGGTTTGCCCAGTCATGTCGTACTGAAAAAACCTGTCGAGTTGTCGGGCGGTATGAGGAAGCGCGTTGGTTTAGCTCGTGCACTGATTCTGGATCCGGAGTTAGTGCTTTATGACGAGCCAACAACTGGCCTGGATCCGATCATGTCCGATGTCATTAATGAGTTAATTATTCGAACGCGCAGTCGCTACACCGTCACGAGTGTGGTTGTGACGCACGATATGAGAACCGCTCGAAAGGTTGCGGATCGTATTGTCATGCTCACACCGGTCGACCAACTCAACGACGGTGAGCCGCAGATCATATTTGACGGACCGCCGAGTGAACTGGAACGAATACAGGACCCTCGGGTAGGTCAATTTGTTCGCGGTGAAGCGGGATCCCGATTGACTGAAGTTTTGCACTAGCCGGTTTGTAGAGGCTGCTGTAATCGCGGTTGCCCTGTTGATAACGGTGGATGGAATGGACGAAAGAACGTTGCAAATTCGCGTTGGTGTCGTCGTCTTGGCAGCAGTAGCGATCACAGGAATTCTGGTCATCTTGTTTGGTGAGAGCCAGTCTGTGATTCGGGTATGGCAGGGTGATGACATTGTGGTGCACATCGAATTTGCTGAAGCCCCAGGAGTGACCCGCGATACGCCGGTACGTAAAAGCGGTGTCCTGATCGGTCGTGTCGTCGATGTAACACTGAATGAAGAAAAGGGTACTGTTGACGTTGAACTGACCCTGTTCAGCAAATACACAATTTA